>JAZSKO010000164.1:0-5844 GCA_045534875.1 Eubacteriales bacterium
AATCACGCTAAACTATGATTGCCCATACGGGCAAGTTATGAGTTATGGGATGCTCCGCATCGTTATGGTTGGCTTCGCCAAGTTGAAGATTGCAAGGGCAATCATATCATAACGTTTGCGATAGCAAACTCATAACTCATAAGTCTAAACTGAAAAACAGAAAAAGAGAGAGACTTACGGAATTTTGCTTCCGTATTCCTCTCTCTTCTGTTTTTAATCGCCGGTTTCGCATTTGCTTTACAAATGCATCGGGCTACAACCCATACCCTTATTTCATTACTCCGATACGAACATCACCCATTACGGGATGCGCTCTTTTTTCTTACGGTACGGAAATGAGATCTAAGGGCAAAAGCTGGAAAACATCCTCAATGTCCCCTGCCCCCATGATGAGAAGCAGGTCGCCCTCTTGGGCTTCGCGTTGCAGAGTCTCGGCCAAATTGGAAAGAGATCCGCAGTAGGTCGCTCTCTCGCCCACTGCCTCGGCCAAGGCCTTGGAGGTCACGCCGCTCTCGTTCTTCTCTCTCGCCGCGTAGATGTCGGCCAGATAGACACGATCGGCCGCGTCAAAGGCGCACGCGAATTCCGAAAACAATCCTGCCGTTCGGCTGTACGTATGCGGCTGATAGGCGCAAAGGATGCGTCGGTAGCCCATCTCACGCGCTCCTGCCAGCGTTCCCGCAATGGCGGTCGGATGGTGGGCGTAATCGTCAAATACATCGGCGCCGTTGAGACATCCGCGCCGCTCCATCCGTCGCTTGATACCGTGATAGCTCTCCAAGCCGTGAATGATCTGCTTGGGAGGCACGCCGCAGAGGTAGGAAGCGCAGGCGGCGGCCAATGCGTTGTCCACCTGAAACCACCCGGGAACAGGCAACGAGATACGTCCCAAAAGCTCCCCTCGGCAGAACCAATCGAAGGAACGAAGCCCTTTTTGGGAGGTGATGTCCTTCGCGTAAAAATCCGCTCCCTCCATCTTGGTGGAATACGTGATCAGCTCCCCCGTGAAGTCCCGCATGGCGGCAAGCACCTGCTCGTCGTCGCGATTGATGAGAACCAAGCCGTTTTCCCCCGTTCTCTCGGCGTAGCTTCGGAAGGAGGCGCGGATCTGCCCCATGCTTTGAAAATAGTCCACGTGATCCATTTCAATGTTCAAGATCACCGCCAACGTGGGGTTAAAATCAAGGAAGGAATCCATATATTCGCAGGCCTCAAAGACCATCTGATCGCGTCCCTCACCGATGTGACAGGACGAGCCACCAAACTCGGTGGCCTCCGCTCCGCAAAAAACAGTTGGATCGCCAACCTGCATCAAGATATGCGCGCACATGGCAGTGGTGGTACTTTTTCCGTTCATTCCCGACACGCCGATGCGAATGGGATAGCGCATCATCAGGTATCCGAGGTAATCGGCGCGTGAGATCAGGGGGATCCCCCGCTCCTTCGCCGCTACGTATTCGGGATTGTCCTCGCCGATGGCAACAGTATAGACCACGGCATCTGCCGTTTGGATATGCTCGGCCTCATGCGTCAGAAAGATCTCCGCGCCAAGACCGCGCAATCGCACGGTGCGCTCGCTCTCCACGCGATCCGAGCCCAGCACGCGCATACCGTCTTTGAGGGTGATCTCAGCCAGCGAGCACATACTCACGCCGCCGATCCCAATAAAGAACACGGAACGGCAATCGCACAGCATATCGCTGATGCGCTCTGCCCCCCAGTGGGTATTTTCCAAAGCCATTTTCCAACCTCTTTTCCGCTTTTCTTCCATTCACGCTTATTTTACGTCATAAGCCGACGGGATGTGACAGCCGTCGCATCCTTTTTTTCAGTGGAGAAAAAGAAATTCACAAAAAAAACGAAGTTTCATTGAATAATTATCACAAACGGGCGCTATACTGAATACATCAGAATTTTATTACAAAAAGTTTCTATCACAGGAGGTTTACACCATGCAGATCACCGATATCAAGGTTCGCAAGCTGTTTGACGAGGGTCCGATGAAGGCCATCGTTTCCGTGACCTTTGACGGTCAGCTCGCCGTTCACGACATCAAGATCATTTACGCCAGGGACAAGTTCTTCATCGTCATGCCCAGCCGCAAGAATCCGGACGAAACCTATCGGGATATCGTACATCCCATCAACGCACAGTTTCGAGGGATGCTGGAATCCGCCGTTATCGACGCCTATGAGGCCGCGCTGGCACAGGAGGCTGCCGAGACCGCCGAAGCGGAGTCGTTTGCGGAGTCCACAATGTAATAGCCTGTTTACAAGGAAGTCCCTCGGGGCTTCCTTTTTTAGAGCTTTCCGTGAGAGAACAGGACCTGCTCGCCCTGTAAGGTCAGCGTTCCGAAGCTACCTCCGCTCCCATCCACACCCCGACCGATGCTTCCGGGATTGAACAGATACATTGGACGAGTCAGCTCTCGCCCTGCGATCACCTCTCCCGCCGCGATGACCTCCAAATACGGACGGTGCGTGTGTCCGAACAGGACGAGATCGGCATTCCTTCTTGCCGCCTCTCGGATCAAGGCTCCCAGCCCACGCTTTACGTCGTAATCCGCTCCATGCGTGAGGAACAGCGTATGCCCACCCATCGCGGTGACGCATTCCTGCGAGGATGAAATAGGGATGCTCTCCACAAAAAGGTCACAGTTGCCTCTCACCGCGTAAAGTGCGCTCCCTTGCCAATCGACAGCGGCGGCATCGCGCAGACCGTCTCCCAAGAAAAGGACGGCATCGGGGCGTTTTGGTTGTCTTTGCAGGATCTCAAGCATACCGTCGGTTCTTCCGTGAGAATCCGAAAAGATCAAAATATCCATACGTCGAAGCCTCCTTTTTTCACACATATATACATTATAGCATTCTTTTCGTCTTTTGTCCAGTATGATTGAAAATTTCTTTCTGTTTTTCGACAGAGTTAGGTCGCACACTCGCTCCCTTCCCCCCATATACTGGGCGTGAAGAATCTGAAAGGAGCGTGTTTACCATGCAGATCGACCAAAGAATGCTCAACCGCCTGCTTTCCATGAACGACGACCAGCTCCGCGGACTGATCGACCAGATCGCCCGCGAGGCGGGAGTTGACCCATCCGCGCTCGGCTTGAAGCCCGAAAACCTGCAATCGGTTCGCCAGGCGCTTTCCAACGCCACCGAGGCCGACTTGGAGCAGTTCAACCAGATCTATACCGCCTACCGTCAAAATCGCCGCGACACGGGGCGATCCTGAGAGGTACTCGCGATGGACACCGAGCAAGTCCCCACCCCGTCGGGCGGTGCCGCGCCTCCATTGGCGGATATGCTGAACGCCGTTCTTTCCAATCCTACGCTGATGCAGAATCTGCGCGATGTGATGACCTCTACCGCCACACAGGCGACGCAAGCCAATCAAGGGCAAGAAGCGGCTCCATCCGCTGAGCAAGCGGCTCCCGTTTCGTCATCTGCCGTCTCCGATGGGCTTGCCTCCGTGCTCTCCAATCCGGAGATCATGGCAAAGCTACCGCAAATGATGGCGATTTTGAAGCCGATGCTGGCCGAAAGTGAAGCGAGTGTCCCTGCTTTACAGCCTCACGGAAAGGATGCGGAATGCTGTCGAAACGACCTACTTCTGGCGCTCAAGCCCTTCCTATCCCCTGAGCGACGCCGCGCTGTGGACGCCATGCTGCGGATCTCCAAGCTGGGCGAGGTGCTTCGCCATATCAAATAAGGAGGAGCCGCTATGTATTCCCGTTTTCCAGGACGCCGTGACCGCGAAAGTGAGCCGATCCGCGTACCGAAGCATTACAGCGGTTGCGTCTTTGTCCCGCAAGAGCCCACGCATCGGGAGGATGCCGAGAGCAAGCCCCGCCCTTCATCCCCTCCATCTCCGTCGCTTGAAGCCGCCCTACCGCCTCCCATTCTGCACGAACCTGTTACTCCCATTCCATCGGTCGAGGAAAAAGCGGTCACGACCTCGCTTTTGAGTGGCTTTTCGCCGTCCTTTTTGGAGGGGCTTGGATTTGAGGAGCTTTTGCTGGTCGGTCTGATCTTGTTGCTCGCGCGATCGGATCAGGAGAGCGATATCGTTCTTTGGCTGGCGCTTTTGCTCTTTTGTAAATAGTCTTTCCGTTTAGTTGAAAATTTCACTTGCAAAAAAAAGGAACTTGTAGTATAATGGAATCAGGAATCCAAAAAGTCACGCTTTTTGCGTTGGAAAGGAAAAAATCAGCTCGACATGAAGAAATTGCTCATACGGTGCGTGTTGGTGATCCTGATCCTCTTGAACCTCTGGTTGATATCCAGCTTTTCGGGAGAGGACGCCAAAAAATCCGATCAGACCAGCCATCGGGTTACCGAGGCGGTGGCAGGCGTTGTGATCAAGGATTTCGAAACCAAGCCATCGGAGGAAAAGAACAACATCGTAGCCGAAATGCATCCCTCGGTGCGAACCATGGCGCATATGGCGGAATTCGGATGCCTTGGGGGGCTTGTCATGCTCCTTTGCCTGACTTACACCAAAAAAGCGCTTCTTGCCGAGGGCATCTCGCTTGCATTCGTTCTGATCACCGCGATCGCCGACGAGCTTCGTCAGCATTTTGACAAGGCAGGACGCGCCGCGCAGGTCAAGGACGTTCTGTTTGATCTGCTTGGCGCTGTGATCGTTTGTACCCTGCTCTTGCTTTTGATCCTCCTTCTTCGATACCTACGAAAGAGAAGCTTGCGAAAGCCGCTCGCCGTTTCACGCTATACCATTTTTTGTGAAAAGCTCTCGAAGCCTCTGCGGATCGCGCTGGCCTCCGACCTGCACGACAATCCTTGGGGACGCGTGATCGACGCACTTGATCAGGAAAAGCCCGACCTGATCCTGATCCCGGGAGACCTGACCGACGACGACCACATCCGCGAGGGAGCGGCCGAGACGCTTGCCTTCCTGCACCGCTGTTCCAACATCGCGCCCACCTACTATTCGATCGGAAATCACGAGATCAAGTGCTACCACCGCGGCAATCCCTTCCGTCATCCGATCCCCGTTCCCGTCCCGAATGCCTATCGCGAGGCAGTCGCCTCCTGCGGCGTTACCTTTTTGGATGATTCCATCGCGCATCGGGATGATCTTTCGATCTGCGGCATCACCTCGGGCATCAACGGAAAGGAAAATCATCCGTCCGAAGCGATCTTAGAGGCGATCAAGGAGGATACAGGACGCGTCAAGATCCTGCTTTGCCATCATCCCGAATACTACATGCCCTATTTGCGCGCGCTTTCTCCCGATCTGGTGGTCAGCGGACACGCGCACGGTGGACATTGGCGCTTCTTTGGTCGCGGTGTCTATTCGCCGGGTCAAGGGCTGTTCCCCCGTTACACATCCGGGCTACTTGACGGTCGATGCGTCATCAGCCGAGGACTTGGCGACCACACGCACATCCCTCGCATTGCCAATCCCGTGGAGCTGGTGATGGTGACGCTGACGCCAGCCGAAGCAACAAAATAAAAAACGCCGCGCATCGGATCTTCCGAACCGGAAAATGGCCGAAGTGCGCAAGGACGGCACTTATCCCTGGATGCGGCCCGATGGCAAAAGCCAGGTGACCGTTGTGTATGAAGACGGCAAGCCCGTTGCCGTGGATACCGTGGTCATTTCCACCCAGCATGACGAAATTGTGACCCACGAAGAAATTGAAACCGCCATGATCGAAGGCGTGATCAAACAGGTGATCCCGGCAGAACTTTTGCAGGCGGATACCAAATACTTCATCAACCCCACCGGCCGCTTTGTGCTGGGCGGCCCTGCCGGCGATACCGGGCTTACCGGCCGCAAGATCATCGTGGCCACCTACGGCGGCTATGCCCCACATGGCGGCGG
>JAZSKO010000264.1:0-2813 GCA_045534875.1 Eubacteriales bacterium
TCCCCTATGCGATCCGTCTCGTGTCCGACGTGGTATCCTCCAACGGTTCCACCTCGCAGGGCTCGGTCTGCGGCTCGACCCTGGCACTCAGGGCTCTAGGTGTGCCGTCCAAGGCTCCCGTTGCCGGTATCTCCTGCGGCCTGATCACCGCTGAGGACGGCTCTTGGGACACCATGCTCGACATTCAGGGCTTGGAGGACTTCTACGGCGACATGGACTTCAAGGTTGCCGGAACCCACGCAGGCATCACCTCCATCCAGATGGACCTCAAGATCGACGGTCTGACCCCTGAGATCATCAAGAAGGCACTCGAAATGACCCATATCGGTCGTGACTATATCATCGACGAGGTGCTCTTGAAGGCTATCCCCGCTCCCAGAGCAGAGGTCTCCAAGTACGCTCCCAAGATGACCACCATGAAGATCGATCCCGACAAGATCCGTGAGGTGATCGGTAAGGGCGGCTCTGTGATCCAGAAGATCGTGGCTGACACCGGCGCGAAGATCGACATCGAGGATGACGGAACCATCCACATCGCCGCTGTGAACGGTGAGCAGGCAGAGGCCGCAAAGGCTTGCATCGACGCGATCGTTTTTGAGCCGACCGTTGGCGCGATCTACACCGGAACAGTTACCGGCATTAAGGAGTTCGGATGCTTTGTGGAGTATGCTCCCGGCAAGGAGGGCATGGTTCACATCTCCAAGATCGCTCCCCGTCGCATTGAGCGCGTGGAGGACGTTTTGAAGCTGGGTGACGTGGTGAAGGTGAAGTATATCGGTCTGGACAAGAAGGGCCGCATGGACTTCTCCATCAAGGACGCCATCGAGGGCTGATCTCTCATATTCCAAGAATCAACGGGCGCGGCTCACACCGCGCCCATCTGAAAAAGAAAGGAGAACCGGTCTATGAATCCACGTTCAGGCGGTCCACGCAGCTTTAATACCGTGAAGCGAAGCAACCGTCAGGAGCGTCTTACGCGCCGCCGTCAAGGTCGCATGACGCTGGTGGCGATCGTTGCGGTGCTTCTTTTGCTCGCTCTCTCCGGCGTGATCCTCTTGGTCTGCAACATTGTAACCGCCGTCCAAGCACGCAATCCCGCAGGCACACAGCCTCCCGTCAGCACAGGAGAGCCGAGCACCTCCATTCAGTATCAAACCGTGACCATGACCTATCAGGAGACGCAGGCGGGCGATTTGATCTTGGTCAACCAAAATCATGCCTATGCCTTCCCTGCTGTGCGGCTGGAACAAATGGACAGCCAAATGCGCGCGGCCTATGATATGGCGCAGTACCGTCAGGCCGTTGGCGCGCTTGCTCCCTATCAGCTCAGCCCCCTGCACACCCACACGCTCCTGCAACCCGCCGCCGCGCAATCGCTCAACGCGATGCTCACGCAGTTCTATACGCTGTCGGGCGACAGCCGCGTAACGGTCTACGAATCCTACCGCTCGGCCGACGATCAGCAAAGCTCCGGTTCGTCCATCGCGCCCGGATGCTCCGAGCATCACACCGCGCTCGTGGTTCGTCTGTGCTCGCTGGTCGCGCCCAAGAGCTATGCCGACATCAACGAGATCGACTACGCTTGGATCTACGAAAACGCACACCTCTACGGCTTTATTCAGCGCTATCCCACCACCAAGGTAAGCATCACGGGCGTTTCCAACTGTCCCGAATACTTCCGCTACGTTGGAACGGCGCACGCTACCTATATCCGTCAGAACAGCCTCTGCTTGGAGCAGTATTTGGAGCAGCTTCGCCTCAATCACGCAACCAAGACAGGTGCGGAGGGACTTCCCCTCTCGGTTGACACCAACGGAGACGGTAACGCCGACTACCGCGTGTACTACGTTGTAGCCAACACAGGCGCCAACACCGTCACGCCGGTTCCCGTTCCCTCTAATTACGCATATACCGTATCGGGGGACAACTGCGGCGGCTTTGTGGTGACCGTGGATCTGAACGCGCCGCGCAATGCATAATCCCCCCACACGTTACATACCCTAACAGTATCAAGAACGGAGGAAACAAGCATGTCTTACGAAGAAAAATTGAATCAGGAGGCCTTGGAGCTTTCCATCGAATCCGAGGAGGATGCCGCCGTCGAGGAGCCCTTGTTCGACGCATCCGATGACGAGGATCTGGAGATCGGATTTGAGATCGAGATCGAGGAGCCTGCCAAGGAAAAGAAAGCGGGACGCATCGCCAATGCCGTTGGAAGCATTCGCGAAAAGTGCGGCGAGGCAAGAGATTGCGTTGCTGAGCGCTCTCGAGAGCTTCGCGACAATCTGCAAGAGAAATACGGCGAGGCTCGCTCTGCCTGCAAGGAGCTGATGGAGCGCCTCTCCTACGATATGAAGGAGACCGGCTACAACCCCTATATTCGCTCCACCACCACCTATCGGTATGAGATCCTCCGCAAATCGACCGACGAGGAGCCTGTGGACGTATTCGAGTTCGAGCGCACCTCCGGATTTTCTCTGCGCGCCATGGCCATCACCACGGCATTGGTCGGCGCGGCCGAGCTTGCCGTAAAGATCTGGCTGAAAAAGAGACATTGACTGTCTCTTGAAAACGGGAAAGAGATCCTCTTTCCCGTTTCTTTTTTCAAAAAAATGCTTGACAAACACATCGTAATATGGTATAATACGAAATGGTGTGTGTCCAAGACCCCCCGACAGTGACATGGTTTCGAGGTTAAACCATATCCGCGATCTTCTCGCCTCTGCGAGGATCACGCATATGATTTAGCTCCTAAATCCTGTCAAAAAGGTCGTGCTCGATGTAGTTGACGTTCCCCAAGGGGTGCGCCAATG
>JAZSKO010000195.1:0-3581 GCA_045534875.1 Eubacteriales bacterium
AAGGCGACGCTCCGACTTCTTGCAGCGGCTCATCCGGCAGCTTTTCCTCCAAGGCGTGGATGGGTCCCTTGCATTTGCCGACCCCCACGCGTCCGTTCTGCTGGGCGGCGATCCCGACCGAATCGTAGCCTCTGTATTCCAGCACCGACAGACCTTTCAGCATCTTCGGAACGGCATTGGCCATTCCGGTATATCCGATAATTCCACACATACTCTTTCTTCCTTCTTTTCGTAGTTTTTATTTTAGTCAGGGTCAGCTCCGCTTGCGGACGACATCGCCCGCCGCCTTATAAATGCACCGCTCGGCGACGAAGCCGCGCACAGAGGAAAGCGGATAGACCGTGCTTTCCCTTCCGATCACGGTGCCGGGATTGAGGACGCTGTTGCATCCTACCTCAACGAAATCTCCAAGGATCGCGCCCAGCTTGCGCCGTCCCGTGTCCAAGCGCTCCTCCTCGCCTCTTACCGAAACGAGGGTTTTATCGCTTTTGACGTTGGAGGTCACCGCACCCGCGCCCATGTGAGAACGATAGCCAAGCACCGAGTCGCCGACGTAGTTGAAATGCGGCACCTGTACGCCGTCGAACAGGATGCAATTTTTCAGCTCCACCGAGTTTCCGACCACGCAATCGGCTCCCACCAAGGCGCTCCCTCGCACATAGGCGCATTGCCGCACCTCGGCGCGCGGACCGATGATGGTCGGGCCTGCGATGGATGCCGTTGGCGCGAGCTTGGCGCTCTTGGCGATCCAAACATCCTCTCCGATCCGATCGTATTCCTCCTCGGACAGGCTCTCTCCCAGCCTCCGAATGAACGCGGAAAGCCCATCCAAGGCCTCCCACGGGTAGTCGAAGCCCGCAAGATACTCCCATGCCAAGGTATGCTCGGGATAGGCAAACAATGCCGTCGTTCGCATCTGCTCCTTCATGCTCATCCTGTTTCTCCTCTCACGCAAGTCCCAATTCCTGTATTTTTCCGACCACGCGGTCAACGTATCTCTCGCAGAGCGCCTCGGTCTCGGCCTCGGCCATGACGCGCACCACCGGCTCGGTGCCGCTCTCTCGGAGCAAAATGCGTCCCGAGCTACCAAGCTCCTCGGTGATCCCTTCCACCAGTTGTCGGATCTCTCGATTCTCCATCACGCTCTTTTTGTCGCTGACGCGGACATTTTTGAGCACCTGCGGGAACATCTTCACCGGCTCTGCGAGCTTGCTCAGGGGAAGCTTTTCGCTAATGACCGCCTCCATGAGCTTGATGGCGGTCAGGATGCCGTCTCCCGTGGTAGCAAATTTACTCAGAATAATATGTCCCGATTGCTCACCGCCGATGCAATTTCCCGTTTGCAGCATATTCTCGTAAACGAAGCGGTCGCCGACCGTGGTCTGCACGTAGTCGATCCCCGCCGCCTCCAAGGCGCGGTAAAGTCCGAGATTGGACATGATGGTGGTCACGACGGTGTTGTTGGTCAGATGTCCGCTGTTTTTCAGGCGCTGACCCAAGATATAGAGGATATGGTCACCGTTCACCACCTCTCCGTTCTCGTCCACCGCGATGCAACGGTCGGCGTCTCCGTCGAAGGCGAAGCCGATGTCCAAGCGGTTCTCGCGGACGTGGTTGACCAAGGCCTCGATGTGGGTGGAGCCTGCCCCTCGGTTGATGTTGACGCCGTCGGGCGAGGCATGGATCACCGAGACCGATGCGCCCAATGCCTCAAAAACGCTCTTGGCGATCATCCACGCGCTTCCGTTGGCGCAATCCAGTCCCACGCGGAAGGGGCGGAAGGAATACTGCGACAGCGAGATCAGATAGCCAATGTAGCGGTTTCTGCCTGCCGCATAGTCCACGATCTCGCCCAAATGCTCACCCGTGGCAAAGGGAAGGTCCTCCCCCGCAACGCCAAGCGCCGCCATGTCACCGTCCAGATAGGATTCGATGCGGCGAATGGTGTTGTCGTCCATCTTTTCTCCCTTTCGGTTGACGAGCTTGATGCCGTTGTCATAGAAGGGATTGTGGCTGGCCGAGATCATGATGCCGCAATCGAAATCGCCTCCCGCCACCACATAGGAAACGCTTGGCGTGGTGGTGACGTGGAGCAGGTAGGCGTCGCCTCCCGAAGCGGTGATCCCCGCAACGATGGAATACTCCACCATGTAGCTCGAGCGTCTGGTGTCCTTTCCGATGACGGCTCTCACCTTTTTCTTGCCGCCCTCCGAATAGTACCAGCCCAAAAAGCGGCCGATCTTATATGCGTGCTCCGAGGTCAGCGTGACGCCTGCCTCCCCGCGAAAGCCGTCTGTTCCGAAATATTTTCCCATGCTCGGTTTCTCTCCTTGCTTGATTCTTTCTTGCCCTGCCATCCCGCAAAATCCATGCGGTATGGCGCGCAAACCGTTATCCATTATAGCCTACTTTTCTCCAAATGTCAAGATTTATTCTTTGTTTTTGGCTCTTTTTATTCAAAATCAGATATTTCCCTGCTTTTCTTTGATTTTGGATATTTTTATTTGGGATTCGCTATTTTTGATAGGATTTTCCATCAAAGGAAGGCTTCCTATTTTAGAATATGCGCGGGGCGGTGGGTTGGTCTTGGCGGGATTCCGACGGGGGACGGTCAAGTTTTCCCTTCTTCTTGACATTCGGGGAAAAATCTGCTATAATGGTCCTTGAAAATCAGTTTTTACGAAAGGAGCTCGCCGATGGAAAAGGAGACCATTCTTGGCATGAATCATCTCAATCCCCCCGTGGATCAGCCCGGCTTTCGGTTTTCGATGTGCGGCACGACCTACCCCAGCCGCTCCTATTCCATGAGCCGCGTCAATGCCGAGATCTGCACGATCGAGTACGTCATTCGCGGTTGCGGTCACGTAACGGTGAACGGCGAGAGCTTCTCTCCACAGGCCGGGGACACCTACCTGTTGCCGATCGGCTGCTCCTGCCACTACTATTCCGACCGCGACGATCCTTGGGAGAAGATCTGGATCAACCTCTCAGGCGAGCTTGCCGTTCAGCTTCCCTCTCTTTGCGGCGTGGACCGTGTTTATCACTATCCTGCTCTCGGCACCGCCGATCTTCTGCAAAAGCTCCAATACTACGCCCTTCACCGCGATCCGATCTACGCCTATGAGCAGGCCTCTGCTTTGGTCTCTCAGCTCTTTTTCCGTCTTTCGGCGCGCGCCCATGCCGCTCCTCAAGAGGCGCAAACGCCTGTTCAGACCATGCTTCGCTACATCGAGCGACACGCCACCGAGGCCTTGACCTTGGAGCAGATCGCCGCCTCCTGTGAGCGTTCCCCCTCGCAGGCCGAGCGTCTCTTTCGCTCCGAGCTCGGCGTTTCCATCTACCATTACGCCTTGGAGCGAAAGCTCGCCATCGCCAAGCAGCTCCTGACCGAAACGGGTATGTCGGTCAAGGAGATCGCCGCTTACCTCTCGTTCAGCGACGAATTCTATTTCTCTGGGCTGTTTCGCCGCAAGGTGGGCATCTCCCCTTCTCGCTATCGGGCAAAGAGTGAGTAGAGAAGACCTTGGAGGGGAGACCCCTTCTTCGGAAAGAAGGGAAGGCGGAGCGTAGCGATGTCGTGC
>JAZSKO010000256.1:0-2301 GCA_045534875.1 Eubacteriales bacterium
GATCGAGAGCGTCATCATGGAGCTTCCGTACGTGCTGGAATGCGGCGTGTCGGCGGTTCCCGATGAGGTCAGAGGACAGATCGTCAAGGCGTCGATCGTGCTGACGAAGGGAACCGAGCCAACCGAAGAACTGAAAAAAGAGATCCAGACCTACGTCAAGGAGCACACCGCTCCCTATAAATACCCCCGTGTCGTGGTGTTCCGCGATGAATTGCCCAAGACCACCAGCGGCAAGATCCAACGAAATAAGCTGTAAACCGAAAAGGAGAAAACAGTATGAAATATCAAATTTCCATCACCAAAACCCAAACCCCCAAGCAGCGTCCCACCGATGAAAGCAAGCTGGGCTTCGGAAAGATCTTCACCGACCATATGTTCCTGATGAACTATTCCGTGGAGCAGGGCTGGCACGATCCCCGTGTCGTCCCCTATGGTCCGATCCCGCTCGATCCCTCGGCGATGGTCTTCCATTACGCGCAGGAGCTGTTCGAGGGCATGAAGGCCTACCGTTGCCCCAACGATGAGATCCAGCTCTTCCGTCCCGAGAAGAACATCGAGAGAATGAACAACACCTGCGATCGCTTGTGCGTGCCGCGCATCGACCCCGAGCTGGCGTTGGAGGCGATCAAGGCTGTTGTGGAGGCCGATAAGGATTGGATCCCGAAGGCAAGCGGAACCTCGCTCTACATCCGTCCCTTCATCATCGCAACCGATCCCTTCCTCGGCGTGCATCCCTCGCACACCTACATCTTCGCTATCATTCTTTCTCCCGTTGGCTCCTACTACGCCGCCGGCATCAACCCTGTCAAGATCATGGTTGAGCGCGAGTACGTGCGTTGCGTCAAGGGCGGAACGGGACAGGCAAAGGCAGGCGGAAACTACGCCGCATCGCTCATCGGTCAGAAGAAGGCCGAGGAGATGGGCTACGCGCAGGTTCTGTGGCTGGACGGCGTGGAGAGAAAGTACATCGACGAGGTGGGCGCGATGAACGTCTTCTTCGTCATCGACGGCGTGGTCATCACCCCCGAATTGACCGATGGAAACATCCTCCCCGGTGTCACCCGCGCCTCCTGCGTGGAGATCCTGAAAAAGTGGGGAATACCCGTCCAGGAGCGCAAGCTCTCGATCGACGAGGTGCTCCGCGCACACGCAGAGGGCAAGCTCGATGAGGCGTTCGGCACCGGTACGGCGGCCGTGATCTCGCCCATCGGAGAGCTCTTCGACCAAGGAAAGACCTACGTGGTCAATAACGGAGAGATCGGAAAGATCGCGCAGAGACTCTACGACGATCTCTACGGCATCCAGACCGGCGTGGTGGAGGATTACATGGGATGGACGCATCCCTTAGGCATCAAGGCATGAAGCGACTCACGCTTTTTTGCGGACATTACGGAAGCGGAAAGACCAATCTGGCGGTGAACTACGCCCGTCACCTGCGCGAGCAGGGGGGGAAAGTGACGCTGGCGGATCTGGATATCGTCAATCCGTATTTCCGAAGCCTTGACAGTCGCGAGGAGCTGGAGGCGGCGGGCATTCGCCTGATCTGCTCGGCCTACGCCAACACCAACGTGGATATTCCCGCGCTCCCTCCCGAGCTCTACGCCATCACCGATGACCGCTCCCACCAAGTGGTCTTGGACATCGGAGGCGACGATCGCGGAGCCTTGGCATTGGGAAGGATCGTACCCGCGATCCTGCAAGAGGATTCCTATGAGATGCTTCTGGTCATCAACTGCTACCGTCCCCTCACGCCGAATGCCGAGGATACGATCGAGGTCATGCGTGAGATCGAGGGAGCTTGCGGTATCCGCTTCACCGGAATTGCCAACAATTCCAATCTCGGAGAGGATACGCGCGCGGAGGACGTTCTGGCATCGGTCTCCTATGCCGAGGAGGTCTCGCGCTTGACCGGTCTTCCCATTCGCCTCACGGCGGCAAAGGAATCGCTCTGTGAGAGCCTTGCGGGAAGGGTGGAGAACCTGTTTCCCCTGCGACTGCAAAAAAAGATTCTGTAAAGAACCGTTGTAAAGAATACATAAGGAGTAACGCTATGGCAAAATTAACCTTTAAGACCGACCTTTGCAAGGGGTGCGGTCTGTGCGTGGATGTCTGCCCGAAGGGTGTGCTTCGGCTGGCCTCCGACAAGATCAACAAAAAGGGACATCATCCCGTGCAGGCCGCCAATGAGGCCGCCTGCATCGGTTGCGCCTTCTGCGCCACCATGTGTCCCGACTGCATCATTCAGGTAGAGAGGTGAGAAAAATGGCGGATAAAGTTTTAATGAAGGGCAACGAAGCCATC
>JAZSKO010000219.1:0-10254 GCA_045534875.1 Eubacteriales bacterium
ACTGACAGCAGTTATTATGCATATCATAATTCTGTGTAAAGTAAGAAAAAACAATAAAAATGAGTAAGGCATCTTTTTTGTCAACACGGCTCCGCAAGCGAAGCGTAACGGAATCCGGTTCGCATTCGCCGCTCGGAGATCGACAAGCTCGCTTGTCAGGCGGAGAGCGAGCGAATATTCGCGCAAAGCGCGAAATTCCGGGAATTCATTAAAAACACCTCTTGCAATCCGCGGGGGAGTGTGCTATAATAAAATCAGAAAGGCGGTGGAGATATGAGCAATAACCTTTTTTCTAAAGTAGACGGCAAATCAATTATTGTTGGTGATTTTCAAATTGAGAACTATAGCGAGAACCTGCATATAAAAATAACGTGTATTTCCGAAGATCAAAACGCCTATTTTATTGTCTTCGAAAATGTTTCCAAGTTGAAAATGTCGGACATATCATATCCCTTCCAAATTTGCGGATTTGAAATATTGGATTACAGCTCACGCGGTTATCAAAAGGATTCACGATTCTTTGTGAACGATTATGAAGACGGAACACTTTCGTTTTTCTGCGAGAATTTTGAAATTTTTAATGCCAACGGATAAAATTGAGTGGCATCTTTTTTGTCAACGCGCCTCCAAACAAAAGAGCACTGCGAGAGCAGTGCTCTTTTGTTTGGAACGATGTGTTCCGCAAGCGGAACGTGATGCGCACTTCGTGCGTGATGTTTCCTTCGGAAGTGATGTGCGCTTCGCGCGTGAGTAAGGAACACATCACATCACTTTGCACCGCAGGTGCAATACATCACTGTGCGTTAGCACTACATCATTGCGACGAAGTCGCAACATCACTCTTTACAAACAGTCCAAAGTGTGCTATAATGAAATCAGAAAGGCGGTGGGAACATGAAATTTTATATAGCCAATATACTTTGTTCGGCGTTCGCACTTCTTTTATATTCGAACTTTCGTTTGGGAGTGACTTGCTTTCTGCGTGTTAAGAAAAAGAGTAGAAAATTTATTAAGAAGAATAAAAAGGGATATTTGAATTATTGGACATATAAAAGCATCCATGATAAGATTGGCTTGGGTTATATTTTTTATTTGAATATTATTTTATTGGTCTTGACTCTCCTGTATACATTTGTTTCTGTTTGTTTTGGCTGGGTAAAATTTTTATCCCTTTCAATCGCAATCTGCAACGCACTCCTTTGTGTAGCCCAAATTCCTGCCGTCATATTTTCTGACATCTATTTTAACCTTGACTACTACAACTGTAAATTTGTAATCTTAGCCAAATCGAAAGCAGGGCGCGGTTTTCATAGCTCATTTAAAGACCTAATCGAAATCTTTGCTCTTTTGGCATTTGCCGTTTACAATATCACCATGGCCGCATGAGAGGCTCTTTCTTTTCGTCACCACAAACAGCCCGAGCACGCTATGCGTGCTCGGGCTGTTTTATTGTGCTATGCATCCATAGTTATATCGCAGAGCTTACTCCACGCCGTTGTTGTTGCGGAGATTGATGGGGGTGAGGCGCTTTTTGGGCTTGTACTGATAGGTGTAGGTGCTTGCCTGTCCGTTTTCGGCCTCCAAGCGCAGGATCAAGCGGTCGGCGGTCTCCACGAGGGGGAGCAAGCAACGTACCGTAGGGCCGCGCAGGTTGCGGTTGGGAGCGGCGTTTGCGTTCCACTCCAACAGCGTTTTCGTCTCGTCCCCAAGCGTTAGGTTGACGGTCACCTTTCCCTCGGCAGGGGCAGGCGCGTCGTTGAGGAACCAAAGCTCCGCCTCAAAGGTGTCGCCTTCATACCATGTGAAAACAGGGATCCTCGCGCTGAACAGCGTGGGACGGAGTGCCTCCTTGACAAAAGCATAGGCGGGCTTCGGATGAGAAGGATAGGCAAGAAGCGTGTTGTTGCCGGCGGTCGTCCAAGGCTCGTTGAGACACCAGTTCAGCGCCATGCTGGCGTGCGGCCACTGACGGCGAACCTCCTCAAAGACGCCGCGGTACCCCTCGCTTTGCAGCCAATCGGATTGCGCCACCATTTCTTCCAGCGACGTGGCCGGCTCAAAGTAGCGATCCAAAACATCCTGGCAGAGCCAGCGAGACTCGCCCCATGCGTGGAAGCCGTGATGCGCGATCCAAGACTTGGTCTGACGGGGAGGGAAGATCTCGTCCTCGGGGATCACCTTCCGCAGAAGCGCGGCATTGGTGATCGAGGGGATGCCAAACTCGGTGTAGGCGGTGTTGCGCGCGTTTTGGAACGCCTGCAAGACCTCGCCCCCTTGCGCCTTATCCCAGAAGGTATAGCCACCGTGCGCCATACCCATCAGGGGTGAGGTGTAGAGGAAGGGACGGTCGTAGTCGTTCTCATAGCAGAGCTTGTTGAGCAGACGGAGGGCAGGGGATTGATCGTCCATGCCCGACCAGCCGTTGAACAGCTCATTTCCGCCGCACCAGATGGCAAGACAGGGATGATGACGAAGCTCGCGGATCATGGCAACCGCCTCGGATTCCAGCACCTCCATATAGTGCGGCTCGGCGCGATAGTTGTTGCAGGCGAGAGGGAACTCCTGCCAGATCAGGATGCCGTAACGGTCGCAGAGGTCGTAGAAGACGCGCTTGGCTCGTCCCGAGCCCGCGTGAATGCGGATGAAGTTCATGTTGGCTTCGTACACCAGACGAAGCTGTGTTCCGTAAATTTCATCGTCCAAAAGTCCCCAAAACAAAGCAGGCGTTACCCAGTTCGTTCCCTTGACGAAGATACGTCTGCCGTTGAGCATCACCGTGATCGGCGCGTCGTATCGTCCCTTGGGGAAGGTGCGGGGATCGTCCGCGCCCTCATTGCGAACCAGCTTCAGCGTGCGGAAGCCGAGGTAGCCGCTTCGGCTCTCGCGCTCGTTGCGAACCTCCCAGCGGTAAAGGTAGGGGTCGCCCTGCCCGTTGCACCACCAAAGCTTGGGATCGTTCAGCGTGAGCGTGCAGTCAGCACTCTTGAAAAGCTCGTTGCCATCGGCATCGTAGAGAGCGACGGTGCAGGGAAGGTCGCAGGAGAACGAAAAGGTGACCGTACCCGTGGAGAGATCATCGGAGAGCTTGGAGCGCACCTCGCAATCGCCGATGTAGGAATCCGAGCGCGTTTCGATGTAGGCCTCGTCCCACATACCCGAATTGAGCAGACGGGGGTTGAAGTCCCAGCCATAGGAAAGGGGAGGCTTACAGCAAGCATCCGCCTCATCGCGCGTGTCGGGTCTACCGCCCGTGCTCTTGGGATGGGGATAGATGTGAACCGTCAGGATATCCTCGTTTCCGTTCAGATGATCGGTCAGATCAAGCTCGACCCTGCGGAACATACCCTCGTAGAAGTAGACCTTCTGACCGTTGACCCAGATGTCGTATGTGTAATCAATTCCTTCGCTGACGAAAAACACACGTTCGCCGTCCTGTTTGTCATAGGAGAGGACACTTTTGTACTCCCAATGATCGCCCTCCAAGGGAAGGAACTGCTTGTAGTTATCGGAATAGTTCCAATCGGCAAATTGATGGAAAAGCGCGTAATCGTGCTGAATGTTGCCCGGAACGCAGGTCGGGAACCACTGCTCGGGATTTTTTTGACAATTTCTGCCCATCCATGTTTGATCAAATCGCATCGGTTTTCTCCTTTTTGCTTCGAAAAGCCTTGATTTTCCTACTGCTTTTATTTTATCATGCCGCCAAAACGATGTCAAGCATTTTTTGGCAAAAGACGATTTTATCGGAGGATTTCCTAGCCCTATTTGCAAAACAAGAAGGAATGTTTTATTAAATATTGCATATTCTATTGACAAGGTGGCATAATTGTGATATAATATGACTACCAATAGTGGAGGTGATTTTATGGATCGTTGTATATCAATCAGACCGTCAAAGGATATTCGAAATAATTATGCGAGTATTTCGGCTCTAACAAGAGAAAATCCCGTAGCGATTACGGTGAACGGAAAGGAAGATACCGTCATTTTGAGTCATGAGGAATTCCGTGATCAAATGGCTTATATTACCGAGCTCGAAGCGAAGCTCTCCGTTTATGCGCATCTTGCGCAGGCCATGGACGACATCAAGCTGGGAAGAACCCAAGATGCGGATTCCGCATTTGCCGACATTTTCGGAGAATTGGAGAATCTTGACATATGAGCTGCCGCGTAAAGCTGACCGCAACCGCGAAGGCGGATTTACGAAGCATCGCTCTGTACCTTGCCGAGCAATCGAAGGACAAGGAAGTGGCCGCTCGCTTCGTGAGCGAGCTTCAACAGACGTGTAACATTCTGGAACAGTTTCCCGAAAGCGGCTCAATCCCGAAGGACAGGGTTCTGATGAGTATCGGATATCGCTTTTTGGTACACAAGGAGTATCTCATTTTTTACTCCTATGAAAAAGCGGAGGAGACGGCATACATTCTCGCGATATTTAACGCCAAACGCGACTATATGCGAGTTATGAAACGGTTTCTGTAATTTGAAAGAAGGGCAGAGGGATATGTTGCTTTTGAATTTTGATTTTTACGATATCTATTCCGCATTGACCATGTTGCGCGCAAAGCCCGAAAAGGAATCTAATGTCGAGATCATGCAATCTATACTTGATGTTTTATCAGCTCCGCAAACCGACGCGGTTCTTGTGGATAATATAATTCGCAAAAAATTGAGAACGATTGAAGGCATTGATAAAGAGACTTTCTATTGGGTATATGTGGATAATGTTTACACATACGGATGGAAAGTCATCAAGGAAGAAAGGGGCTACACCTTTCTTGCAAACGGATTTCGAATGATGCTTGAGGTTGCCAAAGCAGGTGATATTCAACGCCTTGAAAACTTGGCAGATGCATTGCATAATATTCCCATCTTGCTTGCGGATGGGTGTAAGAATTTCAACAAAGCAGCGAACAAGCAGTTCTTATATTACAATCAAACGTACTCGGCAAACTTGCTCAAAGAATTGTCGAAATAAAGGTGTTCAAACAAGGTTATTAAGAAAGGAGTTAAGAATATGAAAAAGAAGACACTTCTCTTTGTTCTGCTTGGCATATTTGCTACTTGTTTTTTAGGCTATTGTACGTTTTTGGGGCTTCAAGGCACGTTCGCGGTAGAGAAGGCGAATGAGTATTTTGATGCTTACAAAAGCAAAGCAGAGGACTATATCAAGTCCGATCCTCAAATCGTGAGTACATTTGGCGAGGATATTTCCGTTGAGTTTGCCGATAGCTGGCCCGCCTATTCGGAAAGCGGAGAAAAAGGACCATTTGACCGATACATCAAGGTTTTCGTACCGAATATTCCGAAGGATCTTGACGAATTTACCGCAAGGATGGAGATGATTCAATTTGATGTCAAGATAAACGGTCAACCGTACCAAATTACCTTCGAGAAAAACAGCGAGGGAGACCTTGCCGTTTCGAGCTTGACCGAGGGAGAGACGTAAGGCACATTCCCCTCGCCCATACAAAAGAGAACAGTCCCCGATCGGGGGCTGTTCTCTTTGGATTTCGGACGCAGGAAGACGGCATCCGCGTGTTTCTTTTTTCATTTTTGATCGGAAAGCCCGATGAAATAATCCGCGCTGACCTTATAAAATTGGCAGAGCTTGATCAAATCGTCAATTTTCAATTCTGCGCGTCCATCCTCAATGTGGCTGTATCCCTGTTGGGATTTGTTGAGGATCGCACCAACCTCTCGTTGCGTCAGGTCGTTGTCCTCACGAAGATTTCTCATTCTGATACGGTAATTCATATAAACTCCTTCTATCATGGATATAAAAAGTTTACCACACTCTGAAATTGAGTATTGACAAACACTCAAAGATTGAGTATAATATAGACATGACAATCAACTGGTTTCCCCCTCATTTTGGAATGTTTTGCATCCGATATTGAAAAATCCAAACGGATGTGCTATAATAAAAGCAGAATCCAATACCATCAGGGAGGTGTCTGTTATGCGCGAAGGAACGAGCGGCTTCTGGGTGACCAAAGCAAAGGGGATGATCACCATCGGGTACGTCGATTATGGCGTATCGGAGTTCGGAGGCGGCGATTTTGAAAAGACCTACTATCTCGACAAGGAAAATTCCAAACGGTTTGTTTCCGCGTTGAAAAAGAAGCATCGCGGCTCCTTGGAGAAGATGATCGAGGCCGCCTTTGGCAAAGGCTTTCGCGATCCCGACTTTTGGGACTTTTGCAAAGAGAACGGCATCACCTACACCTCGTCCACGTGGAGTGGTTAAAGGAGACAACGAACCATGTCCAAACAGATCTGGAACATAAACGACAAAACACTCGTTTGGGAGGTAGAGCAGGGAGAGCTTCACCGCGACACGATCGAGATGAGCGGGCTCGCGTGCGACTTGATCGTGCAATACGGTACGCGCGAGCAGGGAGAGCTTTTCCTTTCGCGTCAATGCTATTTTCCCATGCTGCGAACCATCCCAAACAACACCCACGCCACCTTTTGCTTTGGCGTGGGAGAGACCTATCCCGTCCTGCAAAAGGATGGGGAGAGGGTGATCGAATATCCAAGAAGAGTGCGTCTGGACGGCATTTTGACGGTGGAAAGCGAAACGACCGTCGGATGCTCGGTGGAGCGACGTCTCTTTCCGTCGGTCGACGGTCGCTTTGCCGTCGAGCGCGTGCGCCTTCATGCCGATGAGGCGGTCACGCTCACGCTTTCTCTGCCAAACGTCTTCGTGCATTCCTACGGCAGAGGCACCAAGGGCGTGTACGTCTCCACCATCCGGCACACCGCTCCCGAGCGCCTTTCGCTCGCCGTGGGCGAGAGCGCGGAATTTGATGTGTTTTACACGGCAAGGATCGCAAACGAGCCGCTCCCCACGCCAAACGGGGCAGAGGAGGAAGAAAAGCGACGCGCCCGTGTCTCGGCTCTCTGCGACAGGCAGTTGGTTCTCGAAACGGGATGCGAGAAGCTCGATCTGATGATGCGATTTGCCAAGCTGAGAGCAGGGGAAAGCATTTTTGAAACCCTCACGGGGAAATACCATAGCCCCGGCGGAGGACGGTATTATGCCGCCACGTGGTGCAACGATCAGATCGAGTACGCAGGACCGCACTTTGCCATGACGGGGGATGCCACGGCGATCGAGGCCTCGTTGAATGCCTATCGCTCCTATATCCCGTTCATGTCGGATGCCTACACGCCGATCCCTTCCTCGATCATTGCCGAGGGACTGGATATCTGGGAGGGCGTGGGCGACCGAGGCGACGCCGCCATGTACCTCTACGGCGCGTCCTACTTCTGCCTCTGTCTGGGAGACAGAGACGTGGCGGAGGAGCTGTATCCCGCCATCCAATGGTGCGCGGAATACTGCGAAAGAAGGAAAAACGAGGCAGGGGTGATCTGCTCGGAAAGCGACGAGCTTGAGGGGCGATTCCCAACCGATCGCCATGCCAATCTCTCCACGTCCTCGCTCTGCTTGGGAGGCCTGCGTCTTGCCGCCAAGCTGGCAAGATCCCTTGGGGATGCGGCGAGCGAGCATACCTATCTTGCCCGCGCCAACGCCTTGGAGCGCGCGATCGAGACCTACTTCGGCGCGACCCTTCACGGGTTCGATACCTACCGCTACTCCAAGGGATTTGATACCCTTCGCGCGTGGATCTGCCTGCCTCTTTGCATGGGTGTCAGCACGCGCGCCGAGGGAACGCTTGCCGCCATGCTCTCCCCCTATCTGTGGACAGAGGAGGGCATGCTCACCTGTGAAAGGGGTGTCGAAAATCAAAACGACACGATCTGGGATCGTTCCACCCTCTACGGCATGAAATGCGCGTTTATGAACGGCTACGGGGATCGGATGATGGAGCATCTGCAAGCCTACTGCCACAAGCGACTTGTCTGCGACCACGTCCCCTATGCGGTCGAGGCTTATCCCGAGGGCGACCGCCGTCAGCTTTCGGGAGAGAGCGCCTTGTTCGCGCGGGTCATCACCGAGGGGCTGTTCGGGCTTTCGCCGGAGGGGCTGGACGCCTTCTCGTTCATCCCACAGATCCCAAAGGGCTTGGATCATTTGCGCCTGACATCGGTGCAGATCGGCGGCGGATGCTTTGATCTGCTGGTGGAGAGAGACGCATGGATCATCACCGAGCAGGGCAAGACCGTGGCGACGGGCAAAACGAACGGACAGAGAATGTTGATACAACGAACGAAATGAAGTCGAGCGAAAAGGCTATCTGAGGCTCTGTTTAAAATAAGAGAGAATGGAGGGCATTATGGATCATAAAAATGCATTTTTCTGGCAGAATTTATCTTGGATTATGAACGAGGATAAAGGAGACTCTATACTGGATTTGAATATTCCGGATCACGTGGAAACCTTGTTGATTTACAACACAAACGATCTATGGTTGAGCGAGAATCAATTTAATGCCCTCATGGAAAGCATCCGTTCCCCCGAAAAAATTTATGTAGCGCAAAATGACTCGGATGAAATCGTGGAGGTTTCTTTTCCAATGTCGTATAAGGAATACTGCGACTTAGATCTGTATTCCCTGACATATGTAACATCCAATCATTTTGATTGGCTCTTAATCATGGACGAAGGCATTGAATCGGGGATCGGTGTTTTGGCAACAAAAAACGAACTGATAGGGCGGTACTGCTCTCGATATACGCAAGCCAAGCAGGATATACAAGATTTAATTGCATTTCATCATCGGGATGCTTCAAGAAATCCGTACTCCATTGAGTGTTTAAACAAAATTTTATCCTTGTGGCATGAAAAAAAGTAACCGATTCGTTGAAACCAAATAAAAAATGAAAACGAGAGAGGTGAGTATAAATGAAAAATAAAGATATTTTTCCTGTTTCGAAAATTGTTTTTCTTGTTACAACAATTTCACAAGCCGTATATTCTCTTTTTATTGCTTTGAATTTTCTTTGTATTTGGATGTTCACCGCTGGTGTTCCATACATCTATCCGATCGCGATTCTCGGCCACGTTTTTTTAATGTTTTGTCCCATTGAATTGTATTGCCTTATTCCAAATTTGATTTTTTTGATAAAGACTATGAAATCATCTCCGACGCGTTCCCAAAAAGTTGTTGCGATTATCCTCGTTTTTGTGCCGTTTATTCTCTTGTGTGTGATAAAAGTTGGTTTGTTTTTTTATGCGAACAGTTTGGCACCCGTAGTATAATTCAACGAATAGGCATCTAACGAAACTGAAATTCGGAAAGGAAAAAGAACAATGAAGACCAACGAAATGGATAAGCTCATCAAGCACTTCGACACCTATTTTGAGCAGACCGACTCCATGGTTCTGCACCCGATCGTTGACAATGGTCATCACGTGGACGTATTGCTCTATCAGCCGAGCGAGACCTATCCCTTTTGGAAGCTCGTCACGATGGGAGCAAGCGACTACACCATGCCCAAGATCGAGCACACGCTTGGGCGCAACAACGAATACATCATGTTCGTGGACAAGGCCGTTGATCTGAACGACCGCGAGGTGTTGAACTGGTATCACAACAAGCTCATGATGGTCGCCACCTTCGCCTATGAGCAGAAAACGCACGTTACCTACGGGCATAGCTTCGAGTGGGAAAACGAGGACGAAAGCGATGAAATGATCGCTGCCTACCTCGAATTCCCCCAAGTCATCCCCAACGTAAAGGTACTGCGTTGCAAATTGGGACTTTTCAAAACCGCCACCTGCTTGCAGGTCGTGCTACTCAATCGGCAAGAGCTGGATCGTCTGATGGAGATCGGACCCGAGGCGTTCAGCGAATACCTGTATCCCGAAAACGGAGACAAGGCGCACTTCCTCTCCGAGAGGCACCGAAGCGAAGCCTTCTGATCCCGACATATTCCACCTGATCCTTTGGAGGTAAGAAAATGAAACGAATCAAGATCACCGTCATGCGAACGGCGAGATACGACGATCTCATCGCGCTCTATGAAAACCCCATCGAGCACGCCTGCGATCTTGAGGAAGGGCAAGTGTTTTATTGCGAAGGCTGGCAGAAGCCAGAGGGCTTTTGCGACAGCGCGTGGGAGACCCTCTCTCCCTTTGTCATGACCTTAGCGCACGGAGGCGAGGACTTTTACAACGGCTGGATGAAGAACAAGCATTCCGCCATGCTCTCCTGCAACGACGGCTTCCGCCCCGTCAGCTTTTACATCGAGACCTGCGAGTGAAGGGCGATCGACAAGACGAATCAGACGACCGGTTTCTCTATCACGCAGAGGATATCTTGGAATTCAAACAGCAAAACAACC
>JAZSKO010000165.1:0-15445 GCA_045534875.1 Eubacteriales bacterium
CGCACAAAAGCAAAAGCCCACACCCCACCGTGATCCCGACGGCCAACGAGCCCCTACTCTGCCTTGGGGTCGCCAAGGCAATATAGGCCGCGAGTAAGATCAACGGCAAAAGCGTCTCTCGGACAAGGATCGGAAGAGCATCCTGTACGGTACTCCATGCAAGGGTGATCCGGGAGGGCAAGAGCGAGACATCATAGCGTGGGATCCCAACGAAAAACAACAGCACCACCGCCACGGTCGAAGCAATGAGGGAAAGCAAGGCGAAGCCGTCCAAGGTCCTTTTGGATGTTTCCGAAAGCCACGCCGCCACGCCGAGAAAGGCGACGGCAAAGAGCACGCGGTGGTGATGGGGCAAGATCCGCTCGGTGACGAACGGAACATAGTCCGAAAAGCACCGATAGGCCGAAAACAGCGCGTAGGTGAGCAAAAAAGCCGAGAGAGGAACAACGACCGCGATCCTTCCCCGTCGTCCTGCCAGCCGTCCTCGAAGCAAGCGACAGAACAGAGGATAGAGGAAGAACGCGGGCAAAACCGATACCCCCACCGACAACAGAAAGAGGATGGGCATATCGGCGGCGTTCTCTCTCCAAGGATAGCGGATCAAGGAGTTTCCCACGGTAAACAGAGCCGCCAACGCCACCGTATGGAGTCCTGTTTTTCTCTTTTCCCTCATCGAAAGACCTCCCGGATCTCACACGTCACGCGCAGTGTCGCGTTTCGGAATTGCCTGTCGTAGTCCTCCTTGATGCGATCCCAAAGAGGGGCGTCCTGCTTTTTCAGGCGTTCGTCGAAGCCAACAAGATCCTCGCCCGCCTCTGCCTGTAAGCGAAGAAAGACCGCCTCCGCTTGCCCGCGCAGCTCTTCTCCGAGGTGTTCTCCACCGTCGGCTCTGCTTGACGACAGACGCAGGGAAAGCGTGAGGGAAAAGGAAAGCTGCTCCCCGTCCCAAACGGCGGCAAGGGAGCTTGCCGATTTTGAAAGGGTGGAGCCGTTCCCTGCCTCCACCGAGTCGCGCGTGCCCGAAAAACGGTCGCAGAGCAGAGCGTAGCCCACGCATTCCTCGCGCGAAAGACGAATCGCGTCGGCTCCGCTTCGCAGGATCTGCAAGCCCGAAAAGAGAGCGCGTTTCTCACCGTCAAGGAGAAAATACGGGATGACGATGCGACGGTTGGGCGTGGAATCGGCGCAGAGGGCATAGATCTCGGATCGAATGTCCAGCCCAAGCGATTCCCTCTCCAAGTGCCAGACCGAGGGCAAGCCGTAGCCCGTCGCGAGGAAGGACGGCACGCCCGCTCGCAAAAGCTCCTCCGCCACGGGGGTCGCCATGACCTCGGTGGCCAACGGCAGAGAATCCCCCGTCGCCGCGAAGGAAAAGACGGCTTCGGTCTGCGCTCTCGACATCCCCTCGCCCAGCACCATCAAGCCGCAATGCCCGAATTGAAGCTCTCTCCCAAGTCCTGCCTCAATGCGAGAAAGCGCCTCCGTGACGCTCTCTCCGTCGGCGGCAACCACCTCGGCTGTCGCGCCTCCGCTCTTTCCGTCCCCCACGGACGGAAGTTCCAAGGACACACGTATCTGCTCTCCCACGGCGTCAAAGCCAACAGCCGACACCGAATAGATCTGCTCCGGCTCGCTTCTGCCCATAGCGAAAGGCGAACAGGCAGACAAAAGACACGGAAGCAGGGACAAAAGAAGAAGGATTGCATACGGTCGTTTTCTTATTTGTAGGGCGCGACGATCACGATTCATGCCTCTCTCCTTTCTCCCGACGAATGCGTTGTCTGGTTCGGTTTTTGTTAAAGACAGGGCGGGTTCGCATCACGCCCCACGGCAGGCGAACGACGGTATCCTTCAAGCCCTGCACGGTCGGCACGTCCAAGGAAACGGCGTACCGTACGCCAAAGGAAGAAAGCGACAGGATACGAATGACGACAAGGGTCAAGAACAAAAAGCACCCGGGCAACCCCAAAAACGCCGCCGACAGCACCATCCCCACGCGCAAAAACAGAACCGCCGAGCGAAGTCTTGGGATCATCAGCCCCGCAATGCCGCTGACCGCCACCACGATCAGCATGGGCGCGCTCACCAGCCTTGCCTCCACCGCCGCCTGTCCCACCACAAGTCCTCCCACGATGCTGAGCGTGTGTCCCAGATTTTGCGACATCCGCGCACCCGTCTCCTTCAAGATCTCCAAGATCAGGATCAATCCGATGCATTCCACCAATGAGGAAAAGGGGACGCCCTCCCTCGCCTGCACCGCCGACAGGAGCAGAAAGGTGGGGATGACCCGCTTGTGATAGGTGATGAGCGAGAGATAGATCGCCGGTACGGAAATACTGAGAAAAAAGCAGACGTATCGCAAAAAACGCGCGACCGATGCGATCCAGAAGCTCTGATAGTAATCCTCGTCGGATTGCAGATTCTCGGAAAACAGGTAAGGAACCGTGAGAACGACGGGTGTGCCGTCCACCACGATCGCCACCCTGCCTTCCAAGAGCTTAGCGGCCGCCACGTCGGGGCGTTCGGTCGCTCCACAGGTGCGAAACAGGGTGTATTTCCCGTCTCGGATCAGCTCGTTGAGATAGTTGGCGTCGAGAATGCCGTCGATGTCGATCCGCTTCAAGCGTCGCTTTACCTCTCTGACCAAGGACGGTGCGGCGATCGAGGAAAGATAGCAAAGAAAGACCATGGTGTCGGTGCGTCGACCGATCCGCATCAATTCGATCGAAAGATCCGCCGTGAGCAGCTTTCGTCGAAGCTGAGAGAGATTGAGCATGGCCGCCTCGTCGAAGCCCTCCCGTGGTCCTTGCAACACGCTTTCGTTACTCGGCTCGCTGATGCCTCGGGTGCGCCAGCCCTTGCTGTTGATCAAGAGCCCACCCTCACTTCCATCCACCAAGACCGCGCAATCGCCGTACAAGATCCCTCGCAAAAGCTCTCCGACCGTCTCCTTTCGACCAACGTCGTTGGCGTAGAGGACGCGCTTGGTGATCTCGTCCGCAAAGTCGCCTCCTTGAATGGGCTTTGCCAACAGGAGTGGACGCAGGATGCCTTGGTTCATCAGATCTGAATTCACCATTCCGTCAAGATACAGCACACAGCACCGCGTACCGACCCCCGATTCAATGTCGCGTACCCGAAAGGTGGCGTCCTTGGAAAAGATCTCTCGGAAAAGGCGAAGGCTCTCGTCGAGATCCCTGCCGATCACCTTGTCCAAAATTGCCGTCTCCAATGCGATCCCTCCTTCCTTTTTTTCTTAGCATTTCCCTCTTTTTTCGCTTTATTCCCTTTCCTTCATCCATCGTGTCGAGGACATTCGCGAGGATCCTGTCATAAACTGTTGGTGGACGCCGTATGCGTCCTATGAGAAAGGGGAACAACATGCCAACATTTACCAACAAAGCAACTCTGACCTATAACGGCAGAAGCATAGATTCCAACACGGTCACGGGGACGTTAACCGAAACGCTGACGGTTTCCAAGAACGCCCCCCTCGACCGCTATTCACGCAACTCCACCCTGACCTATACCGTCAGCCTGATCAACAGCGGCGCGGCTCTGAACGGGCTGACGCTCACCGACGATCTGGGTGCTTACGCCTTCGCGGGCGGCACACTCTATCCCTTGGCGTACGTTGCCGATTCGGTGGCCTACTACGTCAACGGGGTTTTGCAGCCCACCCCTACCGTAACCGGCGTTGAGCCCTTGGTGATCGACGGGATCAACCTGCCCGCAGGCGCGAATGCTGTGGTGGTCTACTCGGCGGTCGTGACCGACGAGGCACCCCTGTCCTCGGGCAGCACCATCGTGAACACGGTCAATATCAGCGGAGGATTGGTGGAAACGCCCTCGGCATCGGAAACGGTGACGGTGGTGGATGGCGCGGATCTGACCATTACCAAGGGTCTTTTCCCGACCACGGTCTCCGAAAACGGAAGCCTGACCTATACCTTCACCATTCAAAACACCGGCAACGCTCCTGCCGTTGCCACCGACGATCTGGTGGTGACCGACCTGTTCGATCCGATCCTGGATGTCACCTCGGTCACCCTTGACGGTGTGGCTCTTTCCGAGGGTACGGGCTACACCTACAACGAAGCGACCGGCGAATTTGCCACCGTCGCGAGCGTGATCACCGTACCTGCCGCCACCTTCACCCAGCAGCCTGACGGCACGGTCACCGTCACGCCCGGTGTGTCGGTCCTGACGGTCACGGGGCAGATCTGATACAAAAAAAGGAATAAGAAAAGGCTGAGTCGTTTGACTCAGCCATATTCTTTTCGAGATCGGTTTACAGCTCGGAAAGGAACTGCTTGGTGTTGGCAAGCCCTCTGGCGATGCCCGTCAGGCAATCCTCTCTTGCCTCATATTCCAGCGTAACGTAGCCGTCGTAGCCCGCTCGTTTGAGGATGGACAGGCATTGCTTGACCGGCACATCCCCCTCTCCCACGACCGCGCCAACGATATCATTTCCGCCGCGCGTGGTGAGGAGCTTTGGCTCTTTGGGATCCCGAACCCGTCTCATATCCTTGATGTGGGCGTGGATAGCGTAGGGCGCGAGGCGCGATACCGCCGTGATGGGATCCTCGTCCACGCAGAGGAAGTTACCCATGTCCACCAAAAGTCCGTAGTTGTCGTGATCCACGGCGTTGAACAGCCGCTCCATCCGATCGCTGTCCTGCGCGATGAAGCCGTGATTTTCGGTGCAGGTGCGAACCCCCACGCTCTCCGCATACGCGGTGATGCGACGCGCGTTCTGCGCGATGGTGGGAAGCATTCCGTCAAAGGAGCGCGACTTCCCTGTCTTGCCAAGCCGATAGCAAACGTCGTGCCGCATGACCTTTGCCCCCAGCGCCGCCGCCACATCGACCTGCTCGCACAGGCGCTTGACCTCGGCATCCGAATCCTCCTGCCGATCCCAATAGAGCGATCCGCCAACAGCATAGGCATTGATCTCGATACCAAGGCGTTCGGCCTCTCGGTGAAGCTGCTCGGCCAGCACCAGCCGCTCCTTCAAGGTCTCTCCCGGCAGATCGGTGAACTCAATGGCGTCAAAACCCATCTCCTTCGCGCGAAGGATGCACTCGATAAGCGTCAGCTTCCCGTCTCTGGTATATTGCGAAAACGAATACGAGCTAACCGAAATCTTCATTTCCTTCTCCGTTCTTATTTCAGAATGACCTCATGACCGGTTCTGGCCGATTCGTAGATCGCGTCCAGAATCTTCATGACCTCAATGCCATCGTCGGCACTGCAATGCGAGGGCGTTCCCGTCTCCACGCAGTGGAGGAAATGCGCCATCTCGGCGTCAAAGAGGGGAGGCATATCCTTGAGATTTTCCTTGCTGATCTTAATGTCGGACAAGAAGTCATTGGTCTCGGTGTAAAGCACCAGATCGCCACGGTCGGTCTGCATACCGCCCTTCGTGCCATAGAGATCCAAGCCCTGACGGCTCTCTCCGTTGAGGCTGAAGCTGGCCTCGATCTGCATCACGGCTCCGTTCTCGAAGCGGATCATGGCACTTGCCAGATCCTCGACGTCACAGACCTCCTCAGGCTTTGCGTCCTTGGGGAACCATGCCACGTTGTTGCGCAGATGATCGCGCTTGCCGAGCTTGGCAAAGGTGGTGGCGTAGACCGAAACAGGCTTCGGTCTGCCCATGAGGTAACGGGCGCGGTCGATCACGTGGACACCGAGGTCGATCACAGGGCCTCCACCCGAGCGTGCCTTATCGCAGAACCAGCCGCCGGGCGCGCCGTGACGGCGGACGTAGCTACCCTTGGCGTAGTAGACCTCGCCGAGATAGTCCTTGTCGATGAAATCCTTGACGATCCTTGCCTCGGGCGAAAACCGTGTGACAAAGCCGATCATGAGGATCTTGCCGTTCTTCTCTGCCGCCTCCTTCATGGCGATCGCTTCCTCGGTGTTGTAGGCCATGGGCTTCTCGCAGAGGACGTGCAGTCCCGCATTCAGCGCGGCGATCGTGCAGGATGCGTGGGCGCAGTTCCAAACGCAAACGTCGGCCGCATCCAGATCGGTGTGCGCCGCCAGCATCTCCTCGACGCTCGTGTAGCGATGCTCGATTCCAAACAGATCCGCCGTCTCCTTCAAGCGGGAGGGGTTGATGTCGCAAATGGCAACGATCTCGGCGTTCTCCAATCTTTTGTAGGATTCCAAGTGTGTGTTGGCAATGTTTCCCGCACCGATCATGGCAATTCTGATCTTTTTCATGGTAATTCAGTTCTCCTTTATCGTCTTTTTCAAAAATTCGTATGCAATGCGAATGTCGGCCTCGGGGCAATCTCCCGCCTCGCGCTCAATGGTGAGGAAGCCGCGGTAGCCGATCTCCTCGAGGGCTTTGAGGTAGGCCGGGAAATCCACGCTTCCCGTTCCGAGCGGAACCTCCTCAAAATAGCGGATGCCGCGCGAGCTTTCGGGAACGGGGTGAACCACGCCGTAGATGTACTCGGGATTCCCCAAGTGGAGGCAGTTGCCGTCCTTGGCATGGGTGTGGACGATGTACTTTTTCAGGTTATGCACTGCGTCCACGGGATCGTCCTTGGTGACCATGCACAGGTTGGCGGGGTCGAGGTTGACGGCCACACCCGTGGACTCCAAGGAATCCAAAAATTCTTTCAGAACGAAGGAGTTTTCGGGGCCCGTCTCGATGGCGAAATGCGCGCCGACGCTATCGGCGTAGGCCGCCAGCTCGCGGCAGGCATCCTGCATCACGCGATAACGGGGATGGTTGGGATCGAAGGGGACAACGCCGATGTGCGTGGTGACGATATTCGTTCCCAGATCCAAGGCAAGATCCACGATGCGCTTGGATTTCTCGATCAGCTCGGGGTTGCGCTCCGCGTGACCAAAGCCACAGCCGAGGTCGCCGCAGAGAGCCGAAAAGACCAATCCTTGGCTCTTGACCTCATCCAACAGGGCGCGGCGTTGCGCGGGAGAGAGGTTCTCGGGGCTGTTCTCGCCCGCAGTTGCATACATCTGAATGCCGTTCGCTCCGATCTCGGCCGCCTTTCGGATGGCCGTGCTTCGGTCGGTGCGGAAGGATTCCAGAATCACTCCTATGGGAAATTGGTACATGATGTGCCTCCTTTTGTAAGCTTCTTGCTTTATTATGTCTATTTTACAGGAGTTCCCCCTTTTTTTCAATCATGAATATTGCCGACTTATATAAGAATATTGCTCTCCGTGACTTTGGGGTAAAAAAACAGCCTCGACGGATTTGCGTCGAAGCTGCTTTTGATCAGTCCTTCTTTTCCTTGGTCGCCCGAAGCACCAAGGGGATGAGGTTTCCGCCGATGGCGTTGCCGAGCGTGATCAGAGCCAACGCGGCGAGTCCCTGCAAGACGCGCCCCGACAGAACGAAGTAAAACATATCGGCAATGCTATGCTCAAAGCCTGCCAGAATAAAGACCATCACGCCCATGAACACGGCGATGCAACAGAGAAAATCCTTTTCTCCGATGTTCTTTTTGTAGGTATCCACGGCAATATACATCAGAAGTCCGCAGAAGATCCCCAAGATCAGAAGACTATACCAAGCATCCGCGATCTTGATCTCCACCGATGCCAGCGCCTTTGCCGCGATCGCGTCTCCGATGCGCGTGGGGCGGATCAGCCCTGCCGCCAGAGCCGTTCCGATAAAGTTTCCGATCCACACCGTCAGAAGGGTGATCAGATACCCCCAATTCTTCTCAAAGAGGCGGTCGGAGAGATAGCCGACCATGCCCGTGAACAGATTGAACTTGAAGACCAGGATGGTGAGAAGTCCCACCGCGAAGAGAAAGGCTCCCGCGATCTTGTTCTCCTGCATCAGGGAAACGATCCCCCCAACGCCGATGCAAAAGCCTGCCGCCATGGCAAGCAAAAGGGTACGTGCTTGTGCTTTCATTCTTTGTTTCCTCCCTGTTATCTTTCTTTATTTTTCTCGATGGAACTGTCCAACCGTACCGTTTACGGTGGAGATATAGGCGAACGTGCCCTCGTATTTCCGCACGATCTGCTCAAATTCCACGGTCTGTCGACGGTTCACCACACAGATCAGCATAGATCTCTCGGCTCCCGTATACATTCCCTTGGCCGGGATCACGGTGCATCCGTGGTGCAACCGCTCGATCAGCTCCCGCCCCAATTCCTCGGGGTGATTCGTGATGACCTCAAACTTGGTCGCGGCACGTGCGCCCTTGAAAATGGCGTCACCCACGCGGCTGCTGACGAACACGAACACCGCGCAAAGAATAACCGGCTGATAGCGCATTCCGTACACGAAGAAGGAGATGACCGCCACCACCACGTTGAGAACGAAGATGATCCATACGGTGTCAAATTCGGGATACTTGCGGTTGATGAAGGCCGCGATCACATCGGTTCCTCCCGTCGAGCCGCCCAAACGGATCGAGCAGCTATAGATCGCGCCGCTGAGAAGTCCTCCCGCGATCGCCGCAAGGATGCCGCCTCCCGTGTCGTCTGCCTGATAGATCAGAGGGCCGAGGTCGACGCGCTCAAAGACCAACAGCGCCACCGAAAAGACCACCGTGAACAAAAGCGTGCGGCAGGCGTAGGCACGATTGACCACGAAATAGGCCACCACCAGCATGGGAAGATTGATGATGAGCGAGAGATATCCCACCCGAAAGCCGCAGACGTACTGCACCATGGTTGCCAGACCGTTGATCCCCGACGGTGCAAAGTCGTTTGGGAAGACGAACAGGATATTGACCAACGCATAGGCGATCGCCAACAGCGTCAGCAAGCAATACGAGACCACGCGCGTTTGGAGCAGAGCTTGCCATTTAGTCTTCATGCGCGTCACCTGCTCTTTCGGTTGGTTTTTCCCGTACCGTCATGGCCAGTGGCGGCTTCAAGATGCCAATGGAGGTGAGCCCCTTGTCGATCCATTTCCAAAGCGGGATCTGCAACAGGTGCAAAAGGAATGCGACCGCCGTGACCGTTGTGAGCAGGATCACATTCACCCAAAGCGTGGGGATCGCCGTCCCGATCCGACGGAGCAAGAGTCTTGTAAACCATTCTTGGAAGCAATAGAATTCCAAGGTGAACAGTCCGAAAAAGCCGTAGAGCCATGTGATGGGCCTTCCGATCAGGCGTACCACGCGCACCTCGCTCAGGAGCGCAAAGAGCTTGGCGAGAAGCAGAGTGAGCGACACCGACAGAAGCAGGTTCGGCACACAGCAGTTGGAGACCGGCACCAAGAGGTAAAGACCCTTGTAATTGGTCAGGTACGCCAGATAGAGCCCCACGATCAGCATCATCCAAACAAAGCACCACGTCACGCCGTCGAAGCGAAGCTCTCGCTTGTGCCGGGTGAGCCATCCCAGATAGATGCCAATGAGAAAGACGGGGATGCGATTGGTAAATCCAAAGAGATCCTGTCGCGGCGAATTTCGGAAATAGAGCGACAGCATCAGCCAGAACAGGATCACCACCGTCGTAAAGAGCGCCTTATTGGAGGCTCCCTTGAAGACGCGATAGTAGAGCGGCACCAAGAGATAGAAGGTGGCAATAGCGGTGACGAACCACAAAAAGCTATACATGCTTCGGGTATAGAAGCTGATGCCCGTGATGTTTTTGAGGAAGGTGACGAAGCTCCATCCATCGAGGAAGCAACGGATCAGAGCCACGACGAGAAACGGCACGAGCAGCCGCTTGAAGCGATTGTAATAGAACCGCCACGTAGAGGTCTTTTCGAGCGCGAAGGTCATCCCGATCCCCGACAAAAGCAGAAACAGATCGACCCCGCAAAAGCCGATGCGTTTGAGAAATCCCTCCAAGAAGGACAAAACCGGCACTCCCGTCAAAAGCGGCTGCCATTCGTGGAAAAAGAAGATCCACAAGGCGGCAAAGCCCATGATCGCGCCACGGTATCGGCTGATGAGCAACAACGGGTTGCTTCGAGTTTCTTCGTTCATGCTGTTTCCTCCGTTTCTTCAAGCATGCTCCGAATCCGCTTCGCGGCCTCTGCCATCCGCAAAAGTCCCTCAAAAACGGTTTCGGGTGTGTAGGCCTTCAAATACTGATCGGCCTCCAAGGTGATATCTCCCCGATAGCCAACGCGCGCCAAGGCTTGCGTGATCGCCGCAAAATCCATCTGCATGGTAAAGGGGAGCTGGTGGGAATCGTGCCATTGGTCGTTGTCATGGATGTGGAGCGCCTGCAAGCGATCTCCCAAGGCCTCGATCATCTCGACCGCCGTGGTGTTCAGCCCTCGCATCTCGGCGTGTCCCAGATCCAAGCACGCCACAAGGTCGGGATCGTTTACCGCATCCAAGTGGGCGCAAAAATCCGCAGGATCGGAGCAGGCGGCACGGGTGGCGTGGTCCTGCTCCCGATCCCAGCACCACATATTTTCGGTGGCAAGGCGAATGCCCGCGGCCTTGGCGAGCGGCAAGAGCTCTTGGAACATCTCGGCGTTTTCCTCGGCACTTTTGAGGTTGGCGGGATGCACCACGCAGATCCTGCCCCCTGCCTCGGCGGTGCATTCGATGGCTCGCTTGACGTAGTCGATCGCGCCGTCAACATACACGGGAAAGGGCGCGTGCGATTGGTTGCAGACGAGACCGTTATCCAGCCCCACGCGCCGAAGCCGTTGGGCGAAGCGTACCGCCTCCCGCGTGGCGAGGGGATGCTCCTTCGGAACGGCTTTTCCGTTTTCCACGCGGAACATGGCGAACATGGAAAAGTCCCAAGCCTCAAAGCCGGCCTTTGCCATCCGTTCAAGCGTTCTCTCCTCGCCGATCAGGTGCGCGCAGGATGCGATCTCGGTGGATAGCTTCCTTCTGTTTTCCATTTCGTTATCCTTTGTATTCTTCCAGCACGCTTTTGAGCAATGCGGGATCGTCTGTCATGATGCAATCACAGCCCAGCTCGATCAGGCGACGCATCTCGTCGGGATCGTTGATCGTCCAGTACTGCACCGCGACATTGCGCCTGTGCGCTCTCTTGATGAGCGACGCGCTGTCCAGCTTGATCTCGATGCCGAGATCATAGGAGGTGGGGATCTGCAAGCAGGCGAAGTCGCCGTTGTCGAACAGATTGACGCCGAGGTACTGCGTCAGCACAAACTTTGCCGCCGTTCCCGTGGGCGCGCCGCGAAGCAGATGGGGATACGATTGCTTCAACTCCTGCTCGATCTCATCGTGGAAGGTTCCCACCACGATCCGATCCTGATACAGGGGGTACTGCGCCAAGGTCTCACTCAGCACACGGCAGGCGGTGAATCCATCCTCTCCGCTGTTCTTGATCTCCACGATAAAGAGCAGCTCGGGATGGCTCTCGTAGAACTCGGCAAAGAGCTTGTCCACCGTGGCGATCTGCAAGCCGAGCGCCGCGGGATCGGTGGCATCCCGATAGGGACGCTCTCCCTGTGCATTCGTAAAGTAGTAGCCGAAATTGTAGGATTCCAGCTCCGCGAGCGTCATATCCTTGATATAGTGACGCTTCGACTCATCCTCGCAGAGAGCCTCCACCTCCTCTTGGGAGATGTCGCCGTTTACGTTACAGGTCTCGTCGATGTAGGCGTCGTGATTATAAACGAGGTAGCCGTCCTTCGTGAGGTACAGGTCGCTTTCAATGATCTGCACGCCGATGGTGTTCACCGCCTCGCGAAAGGCCAGCATGGTGTTTTCGGGGTTGTTGATGCCGCCGCCTCGGTGCGCCGCGATCATGGGAAGGCTTCCCTTCTCCACCACAAACGGATTGCTCTGCACGTTCTTCTTCGGCGGGATCAGATTGATCACCGCAAAGAACAGGATCACACAGGCCAGCACGATTCCAATGATCATCAAGGCTTTTGCTCGTTTCGTCATGATCTTCTCTCCTTTTTTCATCCTTTTTTTACATTATAGCACATTTCCTCTCTCTTTGCAAGAGCGAAGGCAACATCCTTTTTCGATTTCGGCTTCCGATCACTCGGCATTGCCTTGTATGAGCGATGCCACGCGGCAGGCGCGTCGGTAGCCCTCGGCCAGATAGTCCTCAAACGGCATTTGGCGGTAGGCCTCCTTTTGGGGACAGTCGCTTCCCGAAAGCTTCCACTCAAAGGTCAGGTCGCCCGTGTAGCCCGTTTCCCTCACTCTCCGCGCCACATCCTCCCAATCCTTCACGCCGTCAAAGGGCAACAGGTGCAGGTCGTCGTTGGGGGTGATGACGCCGCTCTTGCTTCGGATGCCGAGGTTGTCGTTGAGGTGTGTGGCGATGAGACGGTCACCGTAGAGTGCGAGAAGGTCGCGGTTATGATTGTAGCACAGCTCGTGTCCCGTATCCAAGCAAAAGCCGACATTGGGGTAGTCGACAAATTCACGCAGAAGGGTCGCTAAAAATTCGTCGCCCTCGGTGTTTTCAAAGGCGATCTGCACGCCCAATTCCTTGGCTCTCTCCACAAGGGTGCGGTAGGTCTCCACGCCGGATGCGGTCGGCGTCTCGTCGGTATCGAAGCCGATCCAAACATGGCAGACCATGATCGAAACGCCTGCTCTTGCCACGTCCTCGACGCATCGCAACAATTCCCGCAGGGCGCGGTCGGCGCGCTCGCCTCCCCGCCACATATCCGCCACGCCGAAATAGGGCGCGTGTACGGATTGAAAATACAAGCCCTCCGCGTCGGCGTAGGCGCGAAGCGCATTCCAATCGGCATCCTCCTTCCAATGGGTGAAAAAGCCATCGAAGCCGGTTTTTCGATAGAGAGAAAGCTGCTCCCTCACGGGGATCTCATTGTGGATGATGTTCAGGCATAGCCTCTGTTTTTTCATGGTGTCACCTTCTTGGTTTCAATTCCTTTTTTGAAAGGTCTTTCGTACGGATAATCGTAAGGGCGCTCGGTGTTTGGCTCGTGGATGCAAAGCCGCAGGGCATCGGCGGAAAGCAGGTATTCGCCAAGCTCCACCCCGTTTTGCAGGCGGTCGGGCAGATAGACACCGCACTTCGGTCGGTAGGTATCTGCGTGATAATCGCCTCCGCAGGTGAGGAGGAGACTATTTTCCTCCGCGATCGTTCGCATATCGGAAAAATCGGATTTTCCGTACAACGGATGGCAGTTGACCTCCACGCCGTCGAGAAAGCGCGGATCGAGAAGGTTCGGCTGTCGGCGATAGGGATGGGCTTGCACCACAACGCCGCCCGCCTCCTTTACCATGCGGTATAACGTCTCCTGCGACAGATCAAAGAGGGTTGGATTTTCCTCCAAAAACCGCTCCTCGATGCCATAGAGCAGCAGATGCGCGCCGTTATGGCGCTCCATGGTGATCTCCGCTCCGAAAAAGACCCGACATCCAAGCGTGTCTCCAAAGGCGCGGGCATTCCGAAACTCCTGCGTGTAGCGTCTTGCGAACGCGGAAAAGTCGCCGTCTGTGATGTAGCTTTTTTGATAGTGATTGGTGAGCGCGATGCCATCCAGCCCAACCGCCAACGCCTCGCGGATGACCTCCTCAAAGGGGATGCGACAGCAACGGCTGATGCCGGAGGAATGCGCGTGTAGATCGATCAGCATGGGGTCTCCTTCCTGCCGTCACCAAACAAACGGGATCAGGCGGTATTTCACCTTGGTTTTGTATTCCGCGTAGCCTGCAAGCCCTTCGGTCAAGACCGCTTCCTCATTCAAAATACGGGTAACGATCACAACGGGATAGAGCGCAAACGGGATCAATCCCCAAAACGAGCCGAGGATCAAGGGCATCGGCAGAAACATCAGAAGCGTTGCCAGATACATGGGGTGACGGACAAGACCGTACAGCCCTGTTTGGATGACGGTTTGATCTTCCTGCACCTCCACGGTGCGCGAAAGGTACGCGTTTTCCCGCATCACCTCGGCGTACATGAGGTAGCCGCCCAAAAACAGCACGGAGGCAACGATCACAAGCCAGAGGGGGACGCTCGACCAACCAAACCGAAAGTCGAGGGCGGACAGAACGAATCCGATCGGGAACATAAATCCCGAAAGTGCGATCACGCCCTTTTGCGTTTTTTCTTTTTCTTTATTGTTTAGTCGCTTTTCCAGAAGCGCGGGGGCTTTCGCAAAGAGCAAGACCCCCATGAGCATCATGGGAAGGAACAGAAGCGCGAGAAAGAGCCACGCCCCGGGATACCGAAGCGTCCACGCGGGCAGGAACAAGAGTCCTCCCACCAAAAGAAGTCCCATGATGTATTTTGTGAGTGCGTGAAGGATCAATTTCATTGGGTTTTCTCCTTTTTGCGTTAGAATGGGGGCGATGGGGTGTTTTACGTGGTAGCTTCGATGGAAATAAAGTTCTTTTCTATAAACCCTTTCGCCCGATACCCCAACAAAAAAACGAAATCCCCTGCTTTAAGCTCTGCAATAAGAAGATTCCCTTCCCGTTGCCTTGAAAGGACAATTTCATCTCGTTTGAATGCGTAGCACCCTAAATCCCTATGTCCGTGAAGAAATCCTTGAATCAGGTTGGTCGTAATGCGAAGCTCATCCTGAACGACAAAGATGCACACATCATGGTTTTTGAAAATTTCATTCGTCGAATCATAGCATTTCGTTACAAGGCACGGCTCTTGCAATCCGTAGTATTCCCGCAAATGCGCGCACGCTTTTGAAAATATTTCTTTTTTCATCTGCGGAATATGGAAGGATTCCGCCTTTTTCCATATGGGATATGTGATCCCAAATGTTAAAAGGCCACTAACTACAAGCAATAAAAGTCCTGTAACCACTTTCCCTATAACAGCGAGGACCTGCAACCACGCATTGCTTGGATAAGGTATTAAAGTTAGTAAGTAGACAGAAGCAACCATACAAGAAAAAAAGAATATCATGGCAACCACGCTTCCACATCTTCGCCACATTTTTTCTCTGCGAACCGTGCGCTTTTCGTCTTTGGTCAAGGTCAAGTATTGCTCTTTCAAAGCATTGTCCATATTCTCTTTTGTTCTTTTATACTTGAAATAACGCATTGGTTACCTCCTTTTCTTTTGTTTGAACGGCCCGTCCGGGAGGCCGGTCTCTACAAGGTTAGGTGGTTCTTGTCAGACAAACGCCTTTTCGGCATGGGCAAGACGACAAAAGGTATATTTTTATGTCAAAAACGGGGGTTGTAATACCTTAAAGTCTCATTTTATTCCCTTGTTCCCACTCTTTGTGCGCTAAAAACCACTTTTCACTATGAGCACCCAATGCTCCAATTTGTCTTGGGTGTGCAAGAGGTAGCACCTCAATTGTCTTTCCGTTGATAACAACATCTGTCTTTGTCCCATAGCCATACATATCAACGTATTCGCCAAGCGTTGAGTACGGAATGTCTGCCACTTTTTGAAGATATTGTGCAATCGGAATATCTCCAAGCAATATGAGCAATTCCGCCTCAGACTGCATAAGCTCCTCGGTGATTTCAATGCTTCTTGCCTTGTCGCAAAATGCAGAAGGACGAGCCGGTATCGTGACGGGATTTAAGTG
>JAZSKO010000007.1:0-4127 GCA_045534875.1 Eubacteriales bacterium
GATGGCTGCCACCTCGGTGAACGCGTACGATACGTGCGCGGCCGCGGTGTTACCATCCATGGAAATCTTTCTTCTTTCAACTGCCATGGTTCAATAAACCTCCTGTAAATTTTGCAGAGAAATATCTCACCCCATATTGTAGCACAACTCCACCGAATTGTAAAGGGATTTTTGAAAATTTCATCATTTTTCTCTTATAAGAAAGTCAAACCAAGAGCGTTTTTGTTAAAAAAATGACAAAAGAGAGAAAATTTGTCTTTTTCGAGAGAAAAAAGGACGGGAGAAAAGGAAGGGTTCCTTCTCTCCCGTCCCGATCGCGCCCTTGATCGGTTGCAATCAGAATCTGTAAATATCTCCAGTCTTGGCAGAGGTATAGATGCCCTCCAAGATGCGGGTGACGCAGTAGGCCTGCTCGGGAAGCGTGATGGGATCGCTGTCGTTGCGGATCGCCTCGATCCAGAGTCTTGCCTCGCGGTCGGCCGCGCTCTCGCCTGCCGTTCCGTCGTTGAAGGCAACGCCGCCGACCTTAAAGTCGGGGGTGAAGACATACTGACGGTTCTGACGGATACCGTTGATGCGGAGTCCGTCGATCATATCCGCGCCTGCCTTGGTTCCACAGATCGCGGTCTGCGCCTCTCTGACGTCGAGCGAGTTGAGCGCCCAAGAGGATTCGAGCACGATGGTGGCACCGTTCTCCATGACGACGAATCCGAAGGCGGAATCCTCCACCGTGAACTTATCGGGATCCCAGTTGCCCCACATATTGCCCTGATTGGTGTCGCGGTTGAGCTTATGGTAGGAGGTTCCCACGCAGTAGAGGGGCTTGTAGTTGTTCATGGTCCAGAGGGTGAGGTCGAGCGCGTGCGTTCCGATGTCGATCAGCGGGCCGCCTCCCTGCTCGTACTCATCCAGGAATACGCCCCACGTGGGAACGGCGCGACGACGGATGGCGGTCGCCTTTGCATAGTAGACCTCTCCGAAGGTGCCGTCCTCTGCCTCGCGCTTGAGGTAGAGCGAATCGTCACGGAAGCGGTTCTGATAGCCGATGGAGAGCTTCTTGCCCGTGCGCTTTGCGGCGTCGAGCATCTTCTTGGCCTCCTCGGAGTTGATGGCCATGGGCTTCTCGCACATGACATGCTTGCCTGCCTCCAAGGCATCCACGGTGATGAAGCTGTGGGAGCGGTTGGGGGTGCAGACGTGAACGATGTCGATGCTCTCGTCCTTCAAAAGCTCCTTGTAGTCGGTGTAGACCTTTGCGTCTGCCGTTCCGTACTTCTCCTTTGCGGCCTCGGCGCGCTCAAGGATGATATCGCAGAACGCGACCATCTCCACGTCCTTCACCTTTGCCAAAGAGGGCATATGCTTTCCCTTTGCGATGCCTCCGCATCCGATAATACCGATCTTCAAAATCTCTGCCATTTCCTTTTTCTCCTTTTTATGTATGTTTTATACTTCTTTTTTACTCGCTGATCACGTAGGGCTCGCTATCGGTGACGAAGCGGACATGCGGACACTTGACCGCGCGGCGGTTCACCGGCGCGACATAGCGCACGGCGTTGCGGATCACGGTCTGGATCTGGGGCACCTTGAAGGTGGGGAAGGTCTCATGACCGGGCTGGAAGTAGAAGATCTTTCCGTTTCCTCTTTCGTAGAGACAGCCGGAGCGGAAGACCTCTCCTCCCGAGAAGCTACCGATAAAGAGGAGCTTATCCGGCGTGGGAATGACGAAGGGCTCACCGTAGGTCTCCTCATGCTCCAAGCGAATGAAGCGGTCGATGCCCTGCGTGATGGGATGCGACGGCTCCACCACCCACAAAAGCTCCGAATCTCCACTCTCTCTCCAAACCACGTTGCAAGAGGTTCCGAGGAGGTAGCGGAAGGGCTTGGAATGGTGTCCCGAATGCAAAAAGATAGCGCCCATCCCCTCCAAAACGGCGTCACGCACAAGGTTTGCCACCTCATCCGGCACCTTCGGATGCGCCATGTGTCCCCACCAGATCAGAACATCGGTCTCGTCGAGGATCTCCTTGGTAATGCCGCAGTTCTCATCGTCCAAGGTGGCGGTTCTGACCTCAACGTCCTCGCACTTCAAAAAATCTGCGATGACGCCGTGGATACCGTTCGGATAGACCTCAGCCACCTTCGGCTCGGTCTTTTCATGCACAAATTCGTTCCATACCAAAACGCGAATCATATTTTTTCTCCTTTTTTTCGAAAAAATTTTCTTTTTTCAAAAAAATTATAACATATTTGCAAAAAATGTGCTATAATATTTTTGCAGTAAAATATCAATTTTTTGACTTTATCTGTTTTTGGAGGTTTTTATGGCGATCTATGAGCCGCGAGCCAAACGGAACGGCGTTCCGGTTTCGGTTCAGTATATCTTTATGACCCTGACCTCCCGTCACACCGAGCCTCACCTGCATTATCATGAATACACCGAGCTTTTGTGCGGTGTTTCGGGGGAGGCGCTGGTGTATATCGGCGCGAGCGTCTACCGTCTTTCCAAGGGGGATATGGTGATCATTCACAACGACTCCCCTCACGACGTCGTAACCGTGGGAGACACTTGCTCCTATCACGTGGTCAAGTTTCTTCCCAAGATCCTGCTCACCAACGAGCAGACCTATTCCGAATACAGCTACGTCTGGATGCTGATGGAGCACATGACCGATAAGCAGGTGCTATTCCCTGCCGACGAGCTTGCCCCTGCCGACATCGGGTCTCTGTTTTCACACATGAAGACCGAATGGGATCAGCAGGATCTGGGCTATGAATTGAGCCTTCGGGCTGACGTGACGCGGATCTATCTGTATATCCTGCGTCGCTGGCGCGAGAAGAACCGCTCCCTGATGGAATCCGCCATGCTCTCCTCTCAGCGAGATCTGATCCAGCGCGCGATCTCCCATATTCGGGAGCATTACGCAGAGCTTACCGAGGAGGAAACGGCACGCGCCTGCGGCGTGAGTGCCTCCTACCTTTCCCGCACCTTCAAGCGCAGTCTCGGAGTCTCCTTCTCGGCCTACCTGACCGACGTGCGTCTGCGCGAGGCCGAGCGTCTGCTTCTGACGACCGACGACAGCATCACCGACATTGCCCAAGCCGTCGGCTTCTCCACCTCGTCCTATTTCATCTCCAAATTCCGCGTTTCCCACAAGCTCTCCCCTCACCGCTACCGCGCCCTCCATCGCGGAACGGCCTTGGTGCGGTGAGCGAGAAAACAGCCTCCGCAGATCCGTCCCGTTCGACGGCGCTTGCGGAGGCTGTTTTATGGAAAAGGATGCTGAGATCAGCAATTGAGCATGGTCTTATCCTTGCCGCAGAGATTCTCGAAGTCTGCCACGAATTCCTCGATCGCGGCGGTAACACACGCGTTCTTGATGAGGTTCTCGATGACCTCGGGGGCTAAGGTGACGGCGCCGATGCCGTACTCGCAAAGCTCCTGCACCTGCTGAGAGTTCTTGAAGCTGGCGGCCAGCACCTGCGTTTTGATCCCGTTGTTCACGAAAATATCCTGAATCGTCTTGGTGCTCTCAATGCCGTTCGCGCCGAGGTTCTCGATGCGGTTGACGTAGGGAGCGGCATAGTTCGCTCCTGCCTTTGCGGCGAGGTATGCCTGCAAGGGGGTGTAGATCGTGGTGGCGGTGATGTTATAGCCCTCGTCGGACAGGATCCGCATGGTTTTCAGTCCCTCGGGGGTGGTGGGGATCTTGATAAAGGTATTCTTGCCCAGCTCGTCGGCCATGCGGTGTCCCTCTGCCACCATCTCGTCGGCCGTCAGACCGATCACCTGCGCGTGCAGCTCAGCCTTCACGCCGATGAAGGCGCGGATCTCACGCAACACCTCATAGGGGTTGCGTTCGCTCTTTGCCAGAATGGTGGGGTTGGTGGTAACACCGTCGATGGGATAAAAGCTGTAGATCTTTTTGATGATGTCAATGTCTGCGCTATCAATCAAAAGCTTCATAATGGTCTCTCCTTATACGCTAATCGTAGATTGCCGCTTCTCGGCTCTCTTAAAATTTCAATTTTTTGTTTTGGGCGTCGCCATCCCTTCAATGACGTGAATGCCGCTTTTTTGCAGCTCGGTCAGCTTGGGGGTGGGGGCGGCCTTGTTGGTGACGATC
>JAZSKO010000173.1:0-6104 GCA_045534875.1 Eubacteriales bacterium
CTGCTCGGGGTAGGGAACGCCTGGCTCGGTGAAGGCGCAGGTCAATCCTGCGGCGGCGAATTTATCCCCCTCGCGACCGCTGTGCGAGCCACAAAAGGAAAGCGCATCGCGGTGCGTGTCGGGAAGGAAGGACAGTGTCAGATGCGTGGATGCCTCCACGATCGGACAGGTGAATCGCTCGGGGCGAATGAAGCAGAAGGCAACGGGACGGTTCCAAAGAATACCAAGCCCTCCCCAGCTTGCCGTCATGGTGTTGGCGATGCCGTTGTCGGCGGCGGAAATGAGCATCCAATCCTTGCCGATCCGATCAAAAACGGGGTCAAGCGATTGGGGGGCGACAGGGTGAAATGCGTTCATAGCGGTTCTCCTTTTCTTGATAGGTTCTACTCCCATTATACACCCGTTTTGCGTGAATTGCAAGAAAAAAGCGTCGATTTACGAAAAAAAGCCAAGCGCGTCCCCCCACTTTTTGGGAGAGACGCGCTTGGCGTGTGTTTTTTCTTACTTGTCGGAGGAAACCGGCTTTTCGAAGGAGGTGTCCTCCGAGAGCGCGGCCAGTACCGATTCGCTGAAATAGTCCAAGGGATTGACCTGTAAGCCCTTGACCGTCATTTCCATGTGCAGGTGAGGCTCCTCCGCGATCTCGATCATCGCGCTGTCACCCACACGTCCCAGAAGCTGTCCTTGGCGAACCGTCTGTCCCTCGCTCAGACCCTCGGCCATGTCCTTTGCCAGATTCTTGTAGACCGTCACGCAATCGCCGCTGTGCGAGATCGCCAAGCTCCAGCCCATCATGGGATCCTCCCAGATCTTCTGAACCGTTCCGTCGGCGGCGGCAAAGACCTCAGCCGAGGGCTCGGTGACGATGTCAACGCCGAGATGCACGCGAAAATCCTGCATGGTCTGCGAAAAGACCTGAAGCTCCGCGCTGTGACCCTTGGAGAGCTTTCCGCCCACGGGCAGGCTCAGCTCGGGGATCTTGCTAACGGGGGTCTGCGGCTCTCCGCCGGTGGGCGTTTCGTCGGTAGAGGGGGTCTCGACCGTCGAATCGGGCTGGGTGTTGGCGGGATCGTCGGCTTCGTTTCTCTTGGCGCGATTGGTGGCTACCGTGATGGCAAGCACCACGGCAAGAGCCAGTAAAATGACCACCGAGGAGAGATAGACCGCGCGATTGACGCGGATCTGCTTGAGTTTAGCGTACAGGTTCGATTCTTTCCATTTTTTCCACATTGTGAAATGCTCCTTTTTTCTGTGAGATTGCGTACGCGACCGCCGCGCGAGGGATGGGGTGTCGCGTGTTTTGCTGCTTTTATTTTTGCCTTTTCCGGACGAATTATACAAGCATCCCAAAAAAAGTTTTCGCAAGCGGCTTTTCCCGCTTCGGCACGCGACGGATCGTGAAAAGAATGCTGGAAATAGAAAAAAGAGGAAGGAAAATGTCTATCTTTTTTGGGAACATTCACAACGGGTTCATATTTTCATGATACAATAAACAGAATAGTTTTAGCATACGGCTGACCGAGACGGTCGGCCAAGGAAAACGAAAGAGAAGGGATAGTTCTGTTTTATGATCAAAATTGAGCATCTTGTCAAAAATTACGGATCCAACTGCGCGGTGGACGACATCAGCTTCGAGGTCGGAGAGGGCGAGATCGTTGGCTTCCTCGGCCCGAACGGAGCCGGAAAGAGCACCACGATGAATATTCTCACGGGGTATCTGTCCTCTACCTCGGGAAAGGCCGCGATCGCGGGGATCGACATTCTGTCCGACCCCATCGGCGCCAAGCGTCTGATCGGCTACCTGCCCGAGCAGCCCCCCCTGTATCTGGATATGACCGTGGAGGAGTACCTCCGCTTCAACTATGACCTCAAGGGCTGTCGGCTCGATCGCGAGGCGCATCTGGATCAGGTGATGGAAACGGTCAAGATCAAGGACGTTTCCAAAAAGCTCATCCGCTCGCTTTCCAAGGGCTACCGTCAGAGAGTTGGCATCGCGCAGGCTCTCATCGGAAACCCGAAGGTCATCATCTTCGACGAGCCGACGGTGGGACTTGACCCCAAGCAGATCATTGAGATCCGCAACCTGATCCGAAGCCTTGGAAAATCGCACACGGTCATCCTGTCCACCCACATTTTGCAGGAGGTGCAGGCGGTGTGTGACCGCATCGTTATCATCAACCGAGGCAAGATCGTGGCAAACGAGCGGACAGAGAACATTGCCGCCGCCGTGGATCGCAACCGCCGCTTCAACGCCAAGATCTGCGGACCGCAAAAGGACGTGCTTGCCATGCTTCGCTCCTTGCAGGGCATCTCCTATGCCGAGGTGCTGGCAGAGCGAGACGGTGAGGCCTACACCTACACCGTGGAAAGTGACTACGGCGTGGATATTCGCAAAAAGCTCTTCCATGAGCTTGCCGCACGCGGTTGGGCCTTGATCGGGCTGGAATCGCTCGGTATGAGCTTGGAGGACATCTTCATTTCGGTGGTGGATCAATCCGATCCGACACAGCAAAGAGGCGCACAGCCGAGAGCGCGCCGTCAGAGAGGTCGAGAAAAGAGCGCCATCGAGCGCGAGCTGGGAGCCTCCTTGGTGGAGGACGCCAGAAAGCAAAGAGCCGAGGCGGCTCTCCGCGAGACCGAGGACGAGGACTGATCCTCTCCAAACGCAACGAAAGAAAGGAATACTGCCATGCTTGCCATCTATCGCAAAGAGATGCGCTCTTACTTTATCAATCCCATCGGATACATCTATTTGGGGGTCTTTCTGGTGTTCTCCGCGATCCTGTGCTGCTACACCACGCTGATCTCCGGAAGCTATGATACCTCCACCTATTTCATGACGCTGATCTTCTCCTTCATCATCCTCATCCCCATTCTCACCATGCGTCTGTTCGCAGAGGAGAGAAAGCTCCGCACCGAGCAGCTTTTGCTGACGGCTCCCGTGAGCTTGACGGGGATGGTGCTGGGAAAATATTTCGCCGCGCTGACCATTTACGTCGTCGGTGTGCTGGCCTCCTGCATCAATTTTCTGCCGCTCTACATTATCGGAGCCGCCGAGAGAGCAGGGGAGAGCGATGCCCTCACGCACATCGGTCCCGTCACCTCCCAAATTCTGGGAAGTGTTCTGGCTCTGATCCTTTTGGGCGCGGCTCTGATCGCCGTTGGAACCTTCATTTCCTCGCTCACCGAGAATCAACTTTCCGCCGCCATCATCACCATCGGCGTGATCGCGGCCATGATCTGCCTCAATCTCCTCAACCTCCTCACCGATAGCTCGGGACAACCCCTGATCGACGCCTACCCCATTCGTTTCGTGATCGACTGGGTGTCGGTCGTCAGCCGCTATTCGGTGTTCAGCCAAGGCATCTTCGATTTCTCTGCGTTGCTCTACTATGCCTCCTTGGCATTCGTCTTCCTCTTTCTCACGGTGCGTGTCTACGAAAAGCGCCGTTGGGGCTGATCGCGGACGAGAGTTATTTCAAAGAATGCCAAAGAAAGGATCTTCGAGCACATCATGAGAAATCCATTTACCCGAAACAGAAGGGCGCGCTACGGTTGGATGTCGGCACTTCTGACGGTGCTTCTGATCACCGTTGTGGTGCTTTCCAATGCGCTGGTGACCAAGCTCGTGGAGCGGTATTCGCTGTACGCCAACATGAATGCAAAGGCGGAGTATGGTGTCACCGATTCCTGCTACCGTGTTTTGGACGCCGTTTTGGCGGATCGGCAGGACACGGTCAACATCATCTTCTGCGATACCGAGAACAATCTCAAGACCGATGCCACGCGGCTCTATGTTTATGAAACAGCCAAGGCGTTGGCGGAGCGGTATCCCGACCGCATCCGCCTGCAATACCACGACACATGGCTCAACCCCGAGAGCGTCCGTCGCTTTTCCACCACCTTCAACCCCGCGACAGGCGAGGATATGGAGGTCACCCTGCAAACCAACAGCATCATCATCGAGAACGGCGACTACTACCGCGTGTACGATCTGACCGAGTTTTTCGTGTTCGCCGAGGGAGACACCTCCCAGCTCTGGGCCTACAACGGCGAGAAGAAGCTGGCGGCGGGGATCCTGCATTCGGTAGAACCGAACGCCCCCATCGTCTGCCTGACGAACAACCACGGAGAGGTCTTTTACGACTACGAGCTCTTCCTTTTGTTGGATGACGCGGGCTATCAGATCCGCCACATCGACCTCTACACCGAACAGATTCCCGCGGAGTGCGATCTGCTCATCAGCTACAATCCCAACACCGACCTGATCGTGCAGGACGGCGTTTCCGCAAGATCCGAGAAGGCGATCTTGGAGGAGTACCTTTCGCAATCGGGAAAGTCCTATCTGGTCTTTTTGGAGAACGGAACGCCCTCCCTGCCGAACTTGGAGAGCTTTTTGGGAGAGTGGGGCGTGGACACGCGCTACCACGAAACCACCACGGGCGCGCGCTACCGCTATATGGTGCAGGATGCCTCGCAATCGCTGACCGCCGACGGCTATACCGTCTACGGGGAGGCGGCAAGTGAGGGCAGAGCCGCCGAATTTGTCGGGAACCTCACGCGTCGGGCTGTCTTCCAGAATGCCACCGCCCTGCGCGCGGCCAACGGCTACACCGCAAACGGCGACGGAAGCTACACCAAGGGCAACCGCACCTATTACAGCCTCTATCAAACCACCAAGACCGCCGTTTCATGGGCAAACGGAGTGGCCGTGGACAACTCTCCCGCCTCTCTCTTTACCGTGACACAGCAGGTCAACGCCGATCAAGGGCTCTCCTACGTGGGAGTTTGCGGATCGGTGGACTTTGCAAGCGAGGACTTTTTGCAATCGGCTGTGCATGGAAACACCGATATGCTCATGGGACTCTTTGAGAGCTTCGGCAAGGAGCTGACTCCCAAGGGGCTCACCATCAAGCCCTTTGCCTCCACCGAGATCAGCACGGTCACCACGGCAGAAAAATGGCGCTGGACGCTGGTCCTTTGCCTTGTACCTGCCGTGATCGCCGCGGTTGCTTGTGTTGCGGTGATGGCAAAGCGCCGTCGAGCCTGATTTACTCAGAAAGGAAGAACGCTTGAAATGAAGCTCACTATCGGAAAAAAATTCCGTCACGGTTCGATCGGTCTGGCGATCACCGCGGGCGTGCTTTTGGCGGTGATCCTTCTCAACGTCGCCTTCTACGCGCTCACCGACGCGCGGATGTGGTTTGCGGATATGACCAGCGAGGGAATGTATGCGGTCGGCGAGGAATCGCTGAACTATCTGCAAATGACCTTCGATGAGGTCAACCGCGACCGACAGGCGAAGAACGAGGAGGACGTGAAGGTGGACATCATCTTCTGCGCCGAGCCGGATTTGCTCGAAGCGAACGAGAAGATGCGCTACATCTACTACACCGCAAGACTTCTCGAAAAGCACTTTCCCGACACGGTCGAGGTAACGGCGGTGGACGTTTGGTCGAACCCCTCTGTGGTCGACCCCTACCGCACCAACTCCTATTCCAGCATCCACCAAAGCAACATCATCGTTGCCAGCGGAAGCGAGTTCCGCGTGACCGGAATCGACTACTACTACACCACCAATCCCAACGAGACCGAGCCTTGGGCATACAACGGAGATAAGAAATTCGTGCAAAGCATCATCGCCGTCACCAAGGCAGAGGCGCCCATCTGCGGCATCACCTATAACCACGGCGAGCCCTTTGCCACCGAGGAGGGCAAGGCGCAGTACAGCACCCTGCTCAACACCATCGAGTCGGCAGGCTTTGATCTGGCCTTTTTGGATCTGTCAAAGGATGAGATCCCCGAGGATTGCCGTCTGCTTCTCACCTTTGATCCGCAAACCGATTTCAAGGCCGCCTTCGGACAGGCCGAGGGAAGCGTTTCCGAGATCGCGAAGCTGGACGAATTTCTGGCAAAGACCTATTCCTACATGGTATTCGTCGATGCGGATACCCCCGTGCTCCCCAATCTGGAGGAGCTGTTGGAGGAATGGGGCATCTCCTTTGACCGCTACACCGACAAGGCCGATCCCGAGGTGATCCTCGGAAACTATCGCATCTCGTCCGAGAACGCGGTGGATTCGGAGGGACTGCACGTGATCGGAG
>JAZSKO010000059.1:0-15073 GCA_045534875.1 Eubacteriales bacterium
AAAGGTGCTGGTCTACCACACCACGGGCAAGCAGATCCCGCTTGGAAAGCTCCCCATCGACGTTGGCTGTATCGTTTGCAACTGTACGACCCTTGCGGCCATTGGTAGCTATTTAAAGACCGGTATGCCCTTGGTTTCCAAATGCGTGACCGTGGACGGTGAAGCCGTGAGAGAGCCGAAAAACGTGATCGCTCCGATCGGAACGCCGATCTCGGATCTGTTCGACTTCTGCGGCGGTCTTTCGGACACGCCCGCCAAGGTGCTCTACGGAGGCCCTATGATGGGGATAACCGTTCCCGATCTGAACGCGCCGATCCTGAAAAACACGAACGCGATCCTTGCTCTGAGCGAAAGAGAAGCGGCTCTGCCTCCCACCACCGCCTGCATTCGGTGCGGAAGCTGTGTGAATACCTGTCCCTTTGGACTCAATCCGGCCCTTTTGTCCAAGGCGTTCCAAAAAAAGGACTTTGAGGGCTTGGAAAAATACGGGATCAACCTCTGCATGGAATGCGGATGTTGCAGCTTCGTGTGTCCCGCGAACCGCCCGTTGGTGCAGACCAATAAGCTGGCGAAGGCGGCTCTGCGCGATGAAAAAGCAAAGGAGGGAACGAGATCATCATGAATCAGCCTATGCATCTTTCGGTATCTCCCCATATCCATAGCGGACGCGCCACTCGTTGGATCATGCTGGACGTCTTGTTGGCACTTCTGCCAACCATGATCGCGGGAACGATCATCTTCGGTCTTCGTGCCTTGTTGGTCATAGCCGTTTGCGTCTCGGTTTGCGTTCTCTCGGAGTTTCTGTATAACCTGATCGTAAAAAAGACACAGACCGTGGGCGACCTCAGCGCCGCTGTTACGGGACTATTGCTCGGCTTGAATCTCTCGGCCGACATTCCTCTCTGGCAGGCTGCTGTGGGAAGCCTGTTTGCGATCATCGTTGTCAAGTGTTTGTTCGGTGGACTCGGGAAAAATCTGGTCAATCCGGCGATCACGGCAAGAGTCTTTATGCTGATCTCCTTCGGTTCGATGGCCTCCGCCTCCTTTCCAAAGGCTGACACCGTCTCAACGGCAACCCCCTTGCCGAGCATTGCCGAAGGGAATATCCCCTCCTTTTTGGATCTGTTCTTGGGTCGACACGGAGGCGCGATCGGGGAAGTCTGCGTTTTGGCTCTGCTCATCGGCGGCGCGTATCTCTTGATCCGCCGTGTTATCACGTGGCACATTCCCACGGTTTACATCGGCGCGACCTTCCTGCTCACCTACCTCTTTAACGGCTTCGATCTCGCCGCCGCACTTGCCGCGATCCTGTCCGGCGGTCTCGTTTTGGGAGCCTTCTTCATGGCAACCGACTACGTCACCTCGCCCGCAACCGCAGGAGGAAAGATCCTGTTTGCCGTGGGAGCCGCGCTCATCACCGTTCTCATTCGTACATGGGGAAGCTACCCCGAGGGCGTGTCCTTCGCCATCCTCTTTATGAACATCATTACCCCCTATATCGAGGCGTGGACGCCCAGAAGAAGATTTGGAGGGAAGACGGCATGAAAGCACAACTGAAAAGCATCGTCGCGCTGTTTTCCATCTGCGCCGTGATCGCCATTCTCATGGCCGTCACCAACTCCATCACCGCTCCCTTCATTCAGAAAAACGAGGATGAAGCGGCGCAAAAGGCACTTTTGGAGGTCATGCCGAACGGAGATGGCTTTGAAAAGGTCGACCTCTCCGCATATCAAATGCCCACCACCGTGATGGAAGCCTACCGCGAACAGAACGGCGGCTACGTCTTCCGCTTGAAGACGACCGGATATGCCTCGGGCATGGTGCTGATGTGCGGCGTTAACGCCGACGGAAGTGTGAGTGGCGCGGTCTGTCTCGCCTCGTCCGAGACTCTTGGCTATGAAAGCACGTTCGGAGAAACCGTGAAGGGAACGAACAAGGACACGATCGAAGCCGTGGACACCGTATCCGGCGCGACCAAGACGACAGCGGCCTACAAGCAGGCGGTCAAGGATGCGTTGGCGGCATTCGCCACACTCACCGCACAATCCTGAAAGGAGGAAAGCAACCAATGAAGAAAAACGAAAGCTTAGCGATCCTCCTCAAAGGGATCATAAAGGAAAACCCTGTTTTTATCTTGGTTTTGGGGACCTGTCCCACCTTAGCAACCACGACAGGCGTGATCGGTGCGCTTGGTATGGGTCTGGCGGCGATGGCCGTCCTGATCTGCTCCAACGTGGTGATCTCGCTTTTGAGACGAGTTATCCCCGACACGGTTCGCATCCCGTGCTACATCGTCATCATCGCGGGCTTTGTGACCGTGGTGCAAATGTTTATGCACGCCTTTTTGCCGGAAATGTACGAAATGCTCGGTGTCTACTTGGCTCTGATCACCGTTAACTGTATCATTTTAGGCAGAGCCGAGATGTTCGCGGGAAAGAACTCGCCCGGAAAATCGGCACTGGACGGCATCGGAATGGGGCTGGGATTCACGTTGGCTCTGCTTTTGATGGCAACCGTTCGTGAGATCCTCGGCAACGGCACCTTCGCCGGTCTTGCCGTCCCGTTCTTCTATACCCACAAGATCGAATTCTTCGTAAAAGCCCCCGGCGGAATGCTGGTGTACGGACTTCTCATTGCTTTGGTCTGCAAGATCACGAAGGGCAAGGGACCGAAAAAGAAGAGCTTTTCCTGCCAAGGCTGTCCCTCTGCGGAGCTTTGCAGAACAGGCTCTGCTTGCGTAGCATCCGAGACGACGACGGAATCGGAGGAAAAGGAGGAAAGCGTCCATGTTTAAGACCTTAGTTGCCATTATTCTTTCCTCTGTTCTGATCAACAACTACGTTCTCAGCCGTTTTTTGGGCATCTGTCCCTTCCTTGGTGTTTCCAAAAAGCTCAATCAGGCCGTTGGAATGGGCATTGCGGTCACGCTCGTTATGCTGTTGGCAACGGCGGTGACATGGCCGATCCAGCAGTTCGTTCTGAACCGCTTTGGCTTGGAGTATATGCAGACCATCGTGTTCATTCTGGTGATCGCCGCCTTGGTACAGCTCACCGAGCTTCTGCTCAAACGCTTCATTCCGTCCCTCCATCGGGGACTTGGCGTGTATCTCCCCCTCATCACCACCAACTGCGCGGTGCTGGGCGTCACCATCAACAACATCACCGACGGTTACAATTTCTTGGAATCCATGGTCAGTTCCCTTGGTTGCGGTCTGGGCTTTCTGTTAGCCATGATCCTGTTTTCGGGTCTGCGCTCCCGTATCGACGAGAGCGAGATCCCCGAGAGCTTCAAGGGCTTGGCTGTCACGCTGATCGCCGCGTCCTTCATATCCTTGGCATTCTTCGGATTTGCCGGGGTCGTGGACAATCTCTTTGCGTAAGGAGGGATCACTATGCCGGACATTGTAAAGGATGTTTTGATCGCCCTTGCCATCGTTGGGGCAGTGGGTCTGCTCGCGGGGATTCTGTTGGCGATCGTTTCCCACTTCTTCCATGTGGAAGAGGATGAAAAAGCAAAAAAACTGCGCGCCTGCCTCCCCGGGATCAACTGCGGCGCGTGCGGCTTTAAGGGCTGTGACGACTACGCCGCCGCCATGTCGGAGGGGAAGGCAAAGCCGAGCCTTTGCATCCCGGGCGCAGAGGACGTGGCCCATGAGCTTGCCGATATTTTAGGCGTTGAGGCCGAGGAGCCCGTGGACGTGGTTGCCTTTGTGCATTGCAACGGAAACTGTGAGGCCACCACGAAAAAAGCCGTTTATGACGGGATTCCGACCTGTCGAGCGGCGTCGATGGTCTACGGAGGGCCCGATGCCTGCTCCTATGGCTGTCTTGGATTTGGAGATTGCGCCGCGGCTTGTCCCTCGCAGGCGATCTGTATTCGTGACGGGATCGCGCACGTGGACACCAGCGCTTGCCTTGGATGCGGTCTTTGCGTGTCGGTCTGCCCGAAGCGGATCATTTCGCTTGTTCCGCAGGAGACCAACACGGTGGTCATGTGCAGTAGCCGAGATAAGGGAGCGGATGCGCGAAAGCTCTGTGCAAATGCTTGTATCGGATGCAAAAAGTGTGAAAAGAACTGCGATGTGCAGGCGATTCGCGTGGAAAACAATCTGGCCTTGATCGACTATGACCGTTGCACCCGTTGTGGAAGATGCATCGAGGGATGTCCCACAGGATGCCTGAAATCGGTCTTCTTCCCGGATCTGCCTCCAAAAGAGGAAAGAGAGATTCTTTGATGCCTTTGGAAACCAAACAGAAAAGACGAAACGATTGGATCCTGTTGGCGGTTCTTCTGACGGTCGCCTTGCTCTGTGGCGCGTTGTGCCTTGTGCTCGGTGACAGAGGGAACGAGATAACGGTAACGGTTGATGGTGTTCTGTTCGGCACATACTCTCTGGATGCGCCCTGTTCCGTAGAGATCCCATCGGGGAAGGACGGGGCAGGGCGCAATCTGCTTGTGATCGAGGACGGAACGGCGCGCGTTCAAGAGGCCTCCTGTCCGGACGGGATCTGCGTGCATCACCGCGCGATCTCGCGCGAGGGAGAGACGATCATTTGTCTGCCGAATCGCGTTGTCATTACGGTAAACGGAGGGTAGATCGCCATGAAAAAAACAACGAAACGGCTGATTTTGTTGAGCCTTTTGGCGGCTTTGGCGATGGTGCTTTCCTATCTGGAATCGCTCCTGCCGCCGCTTTCCGCCAGCTTTCCCGGGATCAAAATGGGACTCCCGAACGTGGTGATCGTCTATGCGCTCTACGCCTTGGGATGGAAGGAGGCCGCGTTGGTCTCCTTGGTGCGCCTTCTGGGCATTTTCTTAGGCTTTGGAAATCCCGTCGCCTTGGCATATAGCATAGCAGGCGCGATCCTCAGCCTTGCCGTCATGCTTCTGTTGAAGAAGACGGGATGCTTTTCCTCGGTCGGTGTGAGTATGGCAGGAGGCGTTTGTCACAACATCGGGCAGATCGCCGTCGCCATGCTTTTGTTACAGACCCCACACGTCGCCTACTATCTGCCGATCCTCTTGGTCAGTGGTACGGTGGCGGGACTCTTTGTTGGCTTCTTGGGGGGACTTTTGCTGAAAAAGACCGCGCATTTGTTGCCGTCTGCCAAATCGGATCATCCGAATCAAGCCCAATAAGCATGGGGAAAGCCTCCCCATGCTTCATCTTTTCGAAAGGAGAAGGATCATGACCAAACGAAACGCCATTCTTTTTCTACTGGTGATCTGCCTTGTGGGGAGCGCGCTTTCTTCCTGTCAAGGATTTGGTCTGAAAAAATACACCGAGCATTCCTTCTCCTATTTCGACACGGTGACCACAATCATTGGATATGAAAAGAAGCAGGATGCCTTCGACACCGTTTGCAACGAGATTTTTTTGGATTTAGAGTATTATCATCAACTATTTGATATCTACAACGAGTACGAGGGAATCCAAAACCTTTGCACCGTCAATCAAGTGAAAAACGGGACGCATCAGGTGGTTACGGCCGAGGAGCCGATCCTTGACCTCTTACAGAAGGCAAAGGATCTCTACACCCTCACGAGCGGCAAGCTGAACGTTGCCATGGGAAGTGTTCTTTCGATCTGGCACACCTATCGCGAACGCGGCATCGAGCAACCCGACACCGCCGCTCTGCCATCCGATGAGGAGCTTTTGCAAGCCGCCGCGCACACCAATATCGAGGACGTGATCCTGAATGTCGATCAAAGGACGGTTTATCTTGCCGATCCACACTTGCTTTTGGATGTTGGCGCGATCGCCAAGGGCTATGCCGTTGAGAAGATCGCGCAAAGGATGGAAGAAAAGGGGATCACGGGGTACACGATCAACGTGGGAGGAAACGTGCGAACGGTTGGCGCGCGCGGAGACGGAACGGCATGGCAGGTCGGCATTGAGAACCCCGAGCAAGCCGAAGAAAAGCCCTATCTCGCTATGCTTGCCTTGAACGGAGAATCGCTTGTGACCAGTGGCGCCTATCAACGCTTCTATACGGTCAATGGGGAGCGGTATCATCACATCATTGATCCCGCCACGCGTCACCCATCGACCTATTTTGAATCGGTTTCGGTTGTTTGCAAGGACTCTGCTCTGGCGGATGCGCTTTCCACCGCGCTCTTTTCCATGCCGATCGAGGAGGGCTTGGCGCTTGTGGATCGCATGGATGGAGTGGCCGCACTTTGGCTGTTTGCCGACGGCTCGATCCGTACCTCGTCCCAATTTGACGGATTTCGATCGAAAAACGCTTGAATTTCCTTGCATTTTCCGCCAAAACTCTTGACAATCACCCTCTCTTGTGATATAGTTAGGATAAACAAAAGAATAAACACAGTTCATCGAAGGGAAGCCTTCGTTGTCGGGGTTGCCATAAAGCGGCATCCTCGGGGATAAGGAAATCGTGGTGAGAATCCACAGCAACAGCCATTACCGTGTTGGAGCAAGCCGCTCCTGAGTCGGAATGCTTATCGTTCTGTGCATCGAAAGGAACTCTTGGGCAAACGGGGAGTGGATGCAAACGAATGGGGTACAGCAGGGTATCCTTTTTCGGTGTTACATCAGCGCCCCGTGAAGGGCGCTTTTCTTTTATCCTTTTGGAATACAAAAAACGAAAGGAAGAATCATCATGAACAAACAAACCGTAACCGTCTCCATCACCGCGCTTCTCTTAGCCATCCTGTGCGTCTTTTCTCTTTCCGCCTGTGGCAACAAGGACCCTTGGAAGGATGCGTATTACAAGGAGGACACCACACTCGGAACGGGAAGCAAAACAGTTGAAGTAGAGGTACAGGTGGAGGATCACCGCGTGCTGTTCACCATTCAAACCGATAAATCCACGCTCGGCGAGGCTCTTTTGGAGCTTGATCTGATCGAGGGAGAAGAGGGGGCATATGGTCTTTACATCAAAAAGGTAAACGGAGTTACCGCCGATTTTGACAAGGACGGCCATTACTGGGGCTTCTACCAAAACGGCGAATACATGCTTGTTGGCGTAGATTCCACCACAATCGTGGGTGGAGAGCACTTCGAGCTGGTCTACGCAAAATAAAAGATGTCCGAACGAACAACGAAACGGGAAAGGCGCATCCAATTCATCCGAAGGATCGTGATCTTTTCCATGCTGGGGTCGATCCTGTTTTGCTCGAAGCTGGTTATGCAGGCGCTACCCAACATCCACCTGCTTGGAATGTTGATCATGGTCTATACGTTGGTCTATCGAGCAAAGGCGCTGATCCCGCTCTACATCTTTGTCTTTCTTGAAGGGTTTTACGCCCTCTGCTTTGGCTCGATTATTTGGTGGGTTCCATATCTCTATATCTGGACGATCCTGTGGGGCATGACGATGCTTTTGCCACGACAAATGCCTCTATGGGCAAAGCGGATCGTCTATCCCGCCGTTTGCGCGCTCCACGGCTTTGCCTTCGGGCTACTCTATGCGCCGGCGCAGGCCCTTTTGTTTGGCTTCAACCTTAAACAAACCGTGGCGTGGGTGATATCCGGTCTTCCGTTTGATGCCATTCACGGCGTGAGCAACCTGATCTGCGGCACCTTGGTGCTGCCTCTGGCGCATTATCTGTCCGAATTAGAGAGAAAACGGGAATGGATCGGCTTTTTTCATGAAAAAAATTGAAAAAAATTTTACGCAACATATTGAAAAAGAAGGGTATTGTGTGGTATAATAGTACGTGGAGTTTTTCAACTAAGTTGATAAAAGGAGTTTACGAAAATGAAAAAGATCTATACCGGAAAGACCAAGGACGTTTACAGCCTCGACAACGGAAATGTTCTCCTCAAGTTCAAGGATGATTGCACCGGCAAGGACGGTGTGTTCGATCCCGGTGAAAACACCGTTGGTCTCACCATCGAGGGAATCGGAAAGGCAAACCTGCAAACCTCGATTTACTACTTCGAGCTCTTGAAGGCCGCCGGCGTGAAGACGCACTACGTCAGCGCAAACGTCGAGGAGGCCACCATGGAGGTGCTTCCCGGAAAGGTGTTTGGCCACGGTCTGGAGGTTATCTGTCGTTTGGTTGCCACCGGTAGCTTCATCCGTCGCTATGGTGAGTACATCAAGGACGGCACGCCCTTGGAGGGGGGCTACGTGGAATGCACCTTTAAGAATGACAAAAAGGGCGATCCGCTGGTAACCGGAGAGGGTCTGGCCGCGCTTGGCGTGATGTCTCCCGAAATGTTCGAGAGCATGAAGGAGCAGACCTTGAAGATCACCAAGGTTGTGGCAGACGATCTGAAATCGATCGGTCTCGACCTGTGGGATATCAAGTTTGAGTTTGGCTACAACAACGGTGAGGTGATCCTCATTGACGAGATCGCGTCTGGCAACATGCGTGTGTACCGCGACGGAAGCATCGTCGATCCCGTTGAGCTCACCAAGCTGATCCTGAATCGCTGATTCAAACAGACAAAAACCAAACAGGCACAAGAAACCTCTTGTGCCTGTTTTTCTTGTATTTATTATCCGTTTAAAGCTGCCTCGCGCTCCCGCTTGCGAGCCAAGAAATCTTCAAATGTGCCGCTGAAATCAAGGATTCCGTCGGGCGTGATCTCAATGATGCGGTTTGCCACCGTATTCACCAGCTCATAGTCATGAGAGGAGAAGATCAGGTTGCCCTTGAAGGCGGAAAGACCGTTGTTCACAGCACTAATGGATTCCAGATCCAAATGGTCGGTGGGCTGATCCAACAAAAGGAAATTCGATCCAAAGAGCATCATACGCGAGAACATACACCGCACCTTCTCACCACCCGACAAGACCTTAACGGGCTTGAATACGCTCTCGTTGGAAAAGAGCATCCGTCCCAAAAAGCCGCGCAGATAGGTTTCGGTGGTCTCCTTGGAATACTGCGCCAGCCAATCAATGATGCTCAGGTCGCAATCGTTGAAATAGGGTGTATTGTCGTGAGGAAAATAGGATTTGGTAATACTCACACCCCACTTAAAGTCTCCACTGTCGGGCGTGTCCTCCTCCATGAGAATGCGGAACAGAGCCGTGATCGCTTGCTCATTTCCAACCAAAGCGATCTTATCGTCACGGTTGACCGTAAAGGAAAGATTCGAGAACAGGGGAACGCCGCCAATGCTCTTGGAAAGGCCGTTGACAAACAGAATGTCCTTTCCCGCCACGCGATCCATGTCAAAGCCGATAAAAGGATAGCGACGACTGGATGCGGGAAGCTCCTCGATCGAGAGCTTATCCAGCAGCTTGCGGCGCGAGGTCGCCTGTCTGGATTTGGATTTATTGGCAGAGAAGCGCGAGATAAAGGCTTGCAGCTCGCGGATCTTTTCCTCGGCCTTTTTGTTCTGTTGCTTGATCATGCGTTGGATGAGCTGGCTGGACTCATACCAAAACTCGTAGTTTCCAACATACATCTTAATGCCGTTGTAGTCAATATCCACGATATTCGTGCAAACGTCGTTTAGGAAATGACGGTCGTGGGAGACCACCAAAACCGTTCCGAAATAGTCCGAAAGAAAATCCTCCAACCAAAGGACCGCGTCCACGTCCAAGCCGTTGGTCGGCTCGTCCAGCATAATGATGTCAGGATTTCCGAACAGAGCTTGGGCGAGCATCACCTTCACCTTTTCGCTTTCCTTCAAGTCCCCCATCGTTTGCTCCAAAATATCCACGGGCAAACCAAGTCCCTGCAACAGGCGCGATGCGTCGGATTCTGCCTCCCAGCCGTTCAGCTCGGCAAACTCCGCCTCCAATTCCGATGCGCGCAGACCGTCCTCCTCGGAAAAGTCCTCCTTTTCATAGAGAGCATCCTTTTCCTTCATGATGTCATAGAGCTTTCGGTTTCCCATGATAACGGTATCCAAGACCGTGTAGGCATCGAAGGCAAAGTGATCCTGCCGCAACACCGACATCCGCACCGTTTCCGGAATGCTGATCTCACCTGTAGAGGGGTCAAGCTCTCCGCAGAGCAGGCGCAAAAAGGTGGATTTTCCGGCGCCGTTCGCGCCAATGATGCCGTAGCAATTCCCGGGAGTGAATTTCAAGTCGACGTTCTTGAACAAAAGCTGACCGCCGAAATGAAAGCTGAGATTCTGAACTGTGATCATATCTGACTTCCTTTTCTTTTCAATATCCTTCATATTGTACCACACTTTGTCCTGTTTGGCAAGGCTTTTTCATATTTTTCTCCCCAACTCTTGCAATCGGGGAGGGAATATGGTATAATAAACTGTGTTTGTATCAAACAAAACCGATTCTTCCATCCGCATGGGAAAGGAGACCTATGAGAATTGCGATTTTAGATGCCGCAACGCTGGGAGACGATCTCTCCTTGGACGTTTTCGCGGAGCTTGGAGAGACGACCGTGTACGCCGGTACGCGCCCCGATCAGGTCGTGGAACGCATCCAAGAGACCGACGTTGTGATTTTGAATAAGGTCAAGCTCCATGCCGAGGTGTTGAAGGGAGCGAAGCACCTAAGGCTCATCTGCGTTGCCGCTACGGGCTATGATAACATCGACCTTGCCTATTGCCGAGAGCATGGGATCGCCGTTTGCAACGTGGTTGGCTATTCGACGCACTCAGTCGCGCAGGTCACGCTCGCCATGGCGCTCTCCCTCATGACGCATCTTCCCGAATACACCGAATCGGTGCGCGATCTGCGCTATACGAACGGAGGCGTTGCCAATCGCCTGACACCGGTCTATCATGAGATCATGGGGAAAACATGGGGAATCGTTGGATTTGGCAACATCGGGCAGCAGGTAGGACGGGTGGCAGAGGCCATGGGCTGTCGCGTTCTGGTGAACAAGCGCACCCCCATCGACGATTGGAATTGCGTGGACATCGACACGATCTGTCGAGAGTCCGACATTCTTTCGATCCATACGCCACTCAATGCGTCAACAAAAGGACTCATCAGCCGCGAGCGAATCGCCACTATGAAGCCGACCGCGATCGTGATCAACGTAGCCAGAGGTGCCGTCACCGATGAGAGCGCGCTTGCCGAAGCCATCCAAGAGGGAAGGCTCGGCGGACTTGGCGTTGACGTTTACGAAAAAGAGCCCTTGGAGAAGGATCACCCATACAACAAGATCCTCTCCTATCCCAATGCTTGCTTCACCCCGCACATGGCGTGGGGAGGGTATGAGACGCGCGTGCGTCTTGTCAGCGAGATCGCCGAGAATATTCGCGCGTATCTTGAAGGAAGCCGTCGAAACCGCGTAGACTAAACCGAATTTCCTTGCACTTTCCGCCAAAAGCAGTCTTTTTAATACAACGTGGGCGCGGTAAACAACACCTCGCGCAGACCTGCGTAGATCGGAAAGAAGGAGGAAAGCGGCAGAGGATTTTGTCCCCGACCACATTCCAGCGTCACGGCAGGGATGCCGAGCATACGGATACACCAATCCGTAAGTCCACCGTAGGAGGCAAGCCCCTCGGCATCCGACAACCGATATCCCGATAGCTTGGAGATCCGTTGGGCGGCGGCATAGGTACCGGGAAGCGTTTTCCCACCGCTTCGATAGTAGATCTCCTCGCCCTGCGTGTGAAGCGTGAGAATCGGCTTGATCGACGCATGAAAGCGAATGTAGTCACACAGAGCGCGCACCTCAGGCTCAGATTCGGGAGCTTGCCCACTATACCGTGTTGGCGCGCCGCAGGGAATGGAGGCCTCCGCCTCGATCCGCTTGTATTCGGCAAAGCCGGCATCGTAATTGTGGTTTAGATCCACCCCTCGCGCGTTGGCTTGCCAGGAGGAAAAATCCTCGCTTCCACCGTTCATATCAAGCACACGCCGTCGCAAGGGATTCTCGGTATCCACGCCGTGGATCTGATAATCCACCCCGTCGGGATTCAGCATCGGGATCACGTGAAGCGTAAATTCCTCCCAGAAGATCGGCAGGGAGATGCGATACACCGTTTTTTGCGTACGGTAGTATTCACAAAACTCATTGACAAAGCGCAACAAAAGGATCCCCGTGATCCATTCCATCCCGTGATGCGCGCCAACATAAAGCGCGTGCCGCGCTCCGTTTCCCAAACGAAACACGGGAATGCTTTTCCCGAGAATGCTGTTTCCGAGAGAGGTCACCGTCAAAAACGGATACCTCTCAGCAAACAAGGACGTAATGCGTGAAAGCTCCTGCCAATCCAAGGGGCGCGGAAAGCGTACGATGCGTGAATCTTCCATGGTCGTTCCTTCTCCTTATCCGATTGATTGGTAAAGGATATGCGAACGCTTGGAAAATAGTCCCCATTTTTTTGATTTTTTTACCCAACGGAACCCCAACGAAAAAGGAGAGAACCGACATGGATATTGCCATTTTGAAGGAAGAACAACGAAAACGAACCGAGCGGCTTGGAATCTATCTCATGGTCGCCTTTTCGGCTTTTTTTGCGTTGATCTGCACGCCTGTCTACCATTTGATGAACAGCAACATCCTTCTGATGGACAGTGTTTTGCCTACCGTTTGGGATTTTTTGATGCAGCTCGTCCATCTGTTATTCTATTGGTCTGCCTTCGCTTGCTTCCTCTCGATCGGAGCAAATCACGGCTGGATGGGAGGGCGTCGCCTTTTGATCTGCTACGGATTGTGCGTGGTGGCGCAATATGCGATCAGCCTTTTGATCGGTTGTTTGATGACGGCAGAGTGGAGCGACATTCTCAGCGATCTGCTTTACATGCTGTTGGACATTGGAATGGATCTTGTTCTGATGGCCTTGGTGGTGCTTTGCTTCTACCGTTTGGTTGACAAGAAACGAAACGGAAACGCACAGCCCGTCGCGCAAGGTCGCCGCTTGTTTGATTTTTCCGACCGCTTTCTTCTGTGTTGCTTTTTGGCCTCGGTGATCCCCGGTGCTGCCCAGATCATCGGACGCATCCGCTACGACTTGTTTTTGGGACTTCCCGAGGGATTCATCGGCGTTTTGCAGATCATTCTGGGATATGCCTCGGATCTGTTTATCATTTTCATCGGCTATCTTGCGATCTATCTGACGGTCATTCGCATCAAATTGAAGGACGAGGAGGAGCAGCTCCATGCCAACGAACCGCTATCGGGCTCTGATCTTTGATCTGGACGGAACGCTGCTCGACAACGATGCTTCCTTCCGCGCGGCTTACATTGATCTTTGCCGTCGTTATCCCGATCTGTTTTCGACAGAGAACAGCGCACAGCGAGCCGATTGGATCGCGCTCTATCGCGCCTGCGAGGAGCGAAGAAACCGCCTTTTTGCCGAGTTTTGCACCACCTACGCGTGGAAAACGCCTCCCGCCTTTTCACCCCTTTGGGAGGAATGGATCGCGCTCTACTTGCAGAACGCCCAATGCTTTTCGGGGGTGAAGGAACTGTTGACGGAGTGGAAGGAGCAGGGAATTCCGCTCGGACTTCTCACCAACGGGGAAACCGCCTTTCAAATGGCAAAGCTAACCTCCTCGGGTCTGCTTCCGTATTTCGATTGCGTCCTGATCTCCCAAGAGATCGGCATTTCCAAGCCATCGCCGCGCGTCTATCAAATGGCCTCAGAGCGCCTTGGTGTCTCGGTTTCCGATTGTCTATTCATCGGAGACACGCCGCACACCGATATCCTCGGCGCGCAAAACGCAGGGATGGACTCGGTCCTGCTCTCCGATCGGGAAAGCACCGTGATGCCCACCTATCGCGCAAAGACCATGCAGGATTTGAAGATCATACTCGAACAATAAAACAGGTGACAAGCCATCGCGTGAAAACCAATCACGCAATCTGCTCGTCACCTTTTTTATGTAGAAGCACTTATTTCATCCGATTCTGCCGCATGATCTCAAAGGCCAAGACCGCCGCCGACGCGGACGCTGAAAGCGAGCCGCGGAAGTCTCTCCCATAGTCAATGCGAACGATCTGGTCGGCATTTTCCAAAATAGAGCGGGAAATACCGCGTTTTTCGCCTCCGATCACCAACAAAATCGGCAAAGAGAAGGACTCCTCAAAGACCGATACCGAATCGCGTATGCCGGCGCAAAGGATGCAGTAGCCGACTTGATGGAAGACGGAGGTCAAGGTCTCGCCATCCGCCCAGAGCATGGGAAGCCGCTCGGAGGCGCCTGCCGAGGCCTTTGACACGATCCCGGCGGCGCTCAACCAATTTCGTTCGGGAAGGATCACGCCGTCCACTCCCGCCGCATATAAGGAGCGCAAAGCATTTCCGAAGTTATAGGGATCCTCGATCCCCTCCAAATAGGCGTAAAAGCCGTTTGGCGTGATCGCATCGGCGCGCAAGGGAGCAACGGTGCGGTCGGTGCAGATCGCTAAAATGCCTCCGTGTGTGCCACCGTCTGCATAGGCGTCGATCTCGTCCTTTTCAACAAAGGAAACAGGGAAGCCCCATTCCTTCGATTTCGCCGTCAGAAAGCCGATCTCGGCGGCCTTGCTTTTGCGCTTGCTTTGGTCGATCAAAACACGCAAAATCTGCCGATCATTGATCGTGCGCGGTGTATTTAACAGAGCGGAAAGGGAGGTCATCCCCTCCAAGATCGCTTGCTTTTCGGTAACGCAGTCTTCTTTTTTCATCCTCTTTTACCTAACTTTTTCGTATTTTTCTTCTAAATGATGGAATCCGCGCATAGAATGAACCAAACAGGATGACAAGGGGGTTCGTTTTATGTCGCATTCGGATTGGGAAGGCAGAGCCAGATGTGTGGTTCTGGGAGAATATCTGATCGAGCATCAAGCCACCGTTCGCTCCGCGGCGGCGGTCTATGGGGTGAGCAAAAGCACCGTACATAAGGACGTCACGCAAACGCTCCGTTTCGTGAATAAGGCACTGTTTTTGCAGGTGCAGGAGGTTTTGCAACGAAACAAAGAGGAGCGCCATCTGCGCGGCGGAGAAGCCACGCGGATCAAATATTCGGAGAGGAACGCCGTCGAGGTGTAGCCGAGGCAGAACAGGTTGAACCCGCCTGAATGCCGGAATTTTCCGCGCTTTCGGCGTTTCCCTCACTTGCAAGGTGCTTACCTTGCCGCGCTCGGCAAACACCAAAATCATCAAAAAATTCGGGCGTTCAGGTTCTACGAAGTTTTAAGAGAAGCCATTTTTTGTCAGGCAAAGGAAAATTTTGC
>JAZSKO010000039.1:0-8330 GCA_045534875.1 Eubacteriales bacterium
CCCCCTCTCTCCCCTCGATCACGCTTGATCGCATCCTGCATCTGCTCCCGAACGCTCTGACCATCGCGCTTCTGGCCTCGGTGGAATCCCTGCTCTCCTGCGTGGTCTCGGACGGCATGATCCGCGACCGTCACAACTCCAACACCGAGCTGATCGCGCAGGGCGTTGGAAACATCTGCTCGGGATTGTTCGGCGGCATCCCCGCAACCGGAGCCATCGCGCGCACCGCCGCCAACGTCAAAAACGGAGGACGCACCCCTGTTTCGGGCATGGTTCACGCCGTTGTCCTGCTCTTGGTTCTGGTGGTGCTGATGCCCTACGCCTCTTGGATCCCCATGCCCGTGATCGCCGCGATCCTGCTCATGGTCGCTTACAATATGTCCGAATGGCGTCGCTTCGTTCGCATCTGTCGCACCGCTCCGATCGGCGATATTCTGGTGCTGGTGATCACCTTCGTTCTGACGGTCGTATTTGACCTCGTGGTAGCGATCGCCGCAGGCCTTATTCTTGCCGCCTTCCTGTTTATGAAAAAGCAGGCGGATCTGGCAGAGGTCCACCGCTTGGAGCGCCTTGACGGTGACACCCCTCTTCCCGAGGGCGTGGCGGTCTACGACATCCAAGGGCCGATGTTCTTTGCCGCCTCGGATAAGTTCGACGACATTGCCATCGGCGAGGACGTACGCGTGATGATCCTGCGCCTCGCAGGCGTCTCGCTTCTCGACAGCACCGCCGAAAAGAGCATTGAAGAGCTCTCTGCTCTCTGCCGCGAGCAGGGCGTGGAGGTGATCTTCTCCGAGGTGCGCGAGCAACCGCTCGGCATCCTGAAAAAATGCGGCATCTATGATGCCTTGGGAGAAGATCGCTTCTGCTCTGATCTGCAAAAAGCAATCGTTCTTGCAAGCACCCTGCTCTGATATACCGAAAGCAAGCGCCCCGATCGCATTGATCGGGGCGCTTGCTTTTTATTCGGTTCGATGCGTAATGAGCGCATCCGCGCTCTTGCGCTTTTTGGGACGCAACGGGTCTCCCTCGGCGGCATAGCCCAAGGCGATCACCAAGCGAACGGGACGCTCCAAGCCACACGCCTCGCGCAGCTTTCCGTCGTCCAGCCATCCCAGAATACAGGTCGAAAGTCCCTGCGCCGTTGCTTCGGCGGTCAGGTAGGCGGCCAAGATCCCGATGTCGATCGAGCGGTAGTCCAAGCCCTTTGCCTTCGCCCCCAGCGCCGCCGTGGGCGAATAGCTCTCCTCGGAGATCACCAGCATCACGGGAACGTCATGGGCAAACTTGTTCATGCCCATGCCCGTGACCCCCTTCGCCACCTTCCCCGCCGCCTCTCCTTGGCAAACGGTGATGTGGTAGGGCTGGCTGTTGCAGGCAGAGGGGGCCAAGCGTCCCGCCTCCAAGACCTTATCCAGTTTTTCCTTCTCCACCTCACGGGTGGGATCGTAGCGTCGGCAGGATTGCCGCGCCTCGGCAAGCTCTAAAAAGCTCATACGGTTTCTCCTTCCTCAAATGGGACGGCCTCCTGTCGCGACACCACAAAGCGGCTCCGCTCGGTGGCAAGCGACACGGCAGGCTCGATCCTTCCGTCCATCAGGTATGCATGCAGAAAGCTCGCGCCATAACAGTCCCCCGCGCCCACTGTGGAGACCACTTGGACGGGACGGGGCTTGCCCGACGACACCGTTCTTCCGCTCGCCGCCTCATAGACCAGCGAGCCCTCCTTCCCCAAGGTATACAGAACGAGACGCAGGTTCGGATATCGCTCGACCAAGGCCTCGGCAAAGGGAAGATGCGTGTTCGTCAACAGTCCGAGATCGTAGATAAAATGCGCCTCCTCGTCACTCACCTTGACCGTGGTGGCATGGGAAAGGCAGTAATCGAGCGAATCGACATCGAAGCAATCGACGCGCAGATTGACGTCGCAGAACCGCTCCGCGAAGGGAACGCTCTCCACCAAGCGCCGAAGCGCCGCTCTGGACTGCTCTCCTCGCTGACAGAGCGTGTTAAAATAGAGCATATCCGCGTCAAGCGCGCGGACGGCGTCAATGTCCCCGTCGGTGAGGGTGACATGATCGTAGGCCACGTTTGCGTGAACGCGATAGGAGGGGATCTTTTCCTCGTTGAGGGTGACGGTACACGCTCCCGTTGGAAAGGAATTGATCTGCATCCGATCGGTCCGCACGCCGTGACGCCTCATCTCGTCAAGGGCGCTCTCGCCGAGCGCATCCCGACCGACCGCGCCAAGCAGATAGACCTCGTCTCCCAGATGCGCCAGATGCGCTCCGAAATTGAACGCCGCTCCACCGATCACGCGCTCGTCGGGATAGATATCCCAAATGATCTCTCCGAATACGATCGCCTTCATCCTGCTCTCCTTTGTAGGGTCAATTCTCGCTCCGCTCACCCAGAATCAAGCGGTATTTCTGGTAGAAGGACTCAAAATAGCCACCGTCGAGCGCCTCGCGGATCTTGGCGGTCAGCTCGTTGTAGAAATAGAGATTATGCACCACTGCCAGATGCATTCCCACCGCCTCCTTGGCTTTGAGAAGATGGCGCGCGTAGGAACGGCTGTAATGACGGCAGGCGGGCCAGCCACAGCCCTCGTCGAAGGGACGGGGGTCCTTGGCATATTTTTCATTCATCAGGTTCATTTTTCCGTGCCACGTGAAGATGTTTCCGTGACGGGCGTTTCGCGACGGCATGACGCAATCGAAGAAATCGACGCCGCGATGCACTGCCTCCAAGATGTTGCAGGGCGTGCCGACTCCCATGAGGTAGCGCGGCTTATCCTTCGGCATATGCGGCTCGACCGCCTCGATGATGCGGTACATATCCTCGGTCGCCTCCCCCACGGCAAGCCCTCCGATGGCGTAACCGTCGCAATCCAGCTCGCGGATCATTTGCATATGGCGGATGCGAAGATCCTCATACGTGCCGCCCTGATTGATGCCAAACAGCATCTGATGGGGATTGACGGTATCGGGGAGCGCGTTGAGACACTTCATCTCGGCCTGACACCGCACGAGCCAGCGATAGGTGCGACCGATGCTCTCCTCGCAGTATTTGTAGGGCGCGGGATTCTCCACGCATTCGTCAAAGGCCATGGCGATGGTAGAGCCGAGATTGGATTGGATCTGCATGCTCTCCTCGGGTCCCATGAAGATCCGCTTTCCGTCGATGTGCGATTGGAAGCGAACGCCCTCCTCGGTGATCTTACGCAGTTGCGCCAGCGAAAAGACCTGAAATCCGCCGCTGTCGGTGAGGATCGGACGATCCCAGTTCATGAATTTCTGCAAGCCGCCCATGTCGTGGATCAGGCGGTCTCCGGGACGCAGATGGAGATGGTAGGTGTTGGAAAGCTCCACCTGACAGCCGATCTCGCGCAACTCCACCGTGTTTACACCGCCCTTGATAGCGGCACAGGTACCAACGTTCATGAAGACGGGGGTCTGAATATCCCCGTGTACCGTATGCAACACGCCTCTGCGCGCGTTGCCCTCGGTGGTTAAAAGTTCAAACATAGCATTTCCTTTCCGGCAGCAGGAAAACAGCCTGCTCCATTGGTTTTCTACGGCCGACCGCATCAGAAGCCGGTTCGGTCGAATTGCTTATCTAAGGTGTGCTTGGAAAGCTCCATCGCCACGGGGCGACCGTGGGGACAGAAGGTGATGTCGGGGATCGCCATGAGCTGTGACACCAGCCATTGGATGTGCTCGGGGGCGTACTCCCTTCCCGCCTTGATGGCGGCCTTGCAGGCGGCTTGATAGAGTGCCTTTTCAAAGAGAATGTCACGGGTGAGCGTGACGCTTCCCGTATTGTCGAGCAGTCTTCCCGCCATGGTTTGCAGCATATCCGACACGTCCCCCGTTTGCACGCCCTCGGGAATGGCGTCGGCAAAGACGGTGTTGCGCGCGTAGCGCAGGGAGAATCCGATGCAACGGAGCTCGTCGTCGTAGAGCCGCAGGGTCTCCACCTCGGCGGTGGTCATCATGGTCTCCACAGGAAGCATGAGAAGCTGGGAGGTCTCCCTTTTCTCCTTCAAGCCTGCTTTGAGCTGCTCGAACAGGATGCGCTCATGGGCGGCGTGCTGGTCGATGAGAAGCATCTTGTCGCCCACCTCCACGATCACATAGGAATGGAACACGCTTCCCACGATACGCCACGACAACGAGGGCGCGGGGGCCTCCTCCTGTCGCTCGACGGGGGGCGTTGGTTGCTTTGCAACGGTTGCTTCCGCCGCCGGCGTTTCTGCCTGCGGCAAAACAGGCTTGGGTGGCGTCTCCACGGGTGTTGTTGCCACCCGTTCCTCTGTTTTTTCAACTGTTTGCTCTTTCTGAGGGGGAATGGTCGCTTGGGGCGTGGGCTCTGCCGCAGGGGTCTCGGTCTTGGGAGGCACCTGTGGCGCGCTGTTCCCCGTTGGAGCCTTTCGGCTCTCCTGCGCGGGGGGCAGACCCATCGCGCGGCGGTATTCCTCCGCCGTCATACGGGCCTGCGGCTGAGGCTGGGTCGCGCCGTCCAGATCATAGGAGAGCTGACGGCTCTTGACCGCCTCGGGGCGTTGGTTCTCGATGGGAACGGTGGCATCCGAAAGGCGACCGCCCCCCGTGATGCGTTGGCGTCGAAGAGCTTGATCCAGCGTCATTGCGGGACGCGTGGCGTTGCTCTCCAAGGCCGAGCGAACGGTGTAATACACCGCCTCGAACACTGCCTTTTCATTGGAAAACTTGACCTCCAGCTTCGCGGGATGCACGTTGACATCCACACGGGCGGGGTTGACGTCGATGAAAAGCACACAGCATGGGAATTTCTCGGGTGGCATATAGGAGGTGTAGGCCTGCTCCAAGGCGGCAACGGCGGTCTTGCTCTTGACATACCGACGGTTGACAAAGAAATTCTGATAGTTTCGGTTCGCCTTGAAGTTATCGGTCCTGCCGATGAAGCCATGCACCTCGATCCCCTCGTTCTCGCCGCTGACCTCGATCAAGCGGCTCGCAAACTCCTTACCAAAGAGCGCATAGACGGTGTTTTTCAGGCTTCCGTCGCCTGCCGTCTCCAAGCGCAGGTTTCCGTCCACCACGAGGGAAAAGGCGATCTGCGGATTGGAAAGCGCCAGCTTTTCGACGTTTGCCGAGACCGCCATCGTCTCGGTGACGTCCTTTTTGAGAAACTTTCGCCGCGCGGGTACGTTGGAAAAGAGATTTTCCACGATCACCGTCGTTCCCGTGGAGCAGCCCTGCTCGGTCACGGTGATCTGCTCGCCGCCGTGCGCCTCCAGCATCGCGCCGAATTCGGCGTCCGCCGTTTTCGACAGGATGCGGATATCCGACACCGAGGCGATCGCCGCCAGTGCCTCCCCTCGGAAGCCCAGCGTCAGAATCCCGTCCAGATCGGCGGCATCGCGGATCTTGCTGGTGGCGTGTCGACGGATGGCAATGGGAAGATCCTCGGGAGGCATGCCGCACCCGTTATCGGTGACGCGCATGAAGGTCACGCCGCCGTTCTGGATCTCCACCGTAATGCGGCTGGCTCCGGCGTCGATGGCGTTCTCCATCAGCTCCTTGATCACCGAGGCGGGTCTGTCCACCACCTCGCCCGCGGCGATCAGATTGGCCACCGCAAAGGATAACACGTTGATCGTTCCCATGGATTTTCTCCTTTCCTTGTTTTGGGGAAATCCTTACTGCAATCTCTTTTTCAGATCGAACAGGAAGGACATACATTCAAACGGCGACAGCGTATTGATGTCCACCGCCTTCAATTCGTTGATGATCTGCTCATGGATGCAATCGTCGAGCGTGATCAGGTCGTCGTCCGGCTTTGCCTCGACGCGAGGCTCTGCGACGGCGCGCGAGGTCGCCTCCACGGAGGTCAGCACCTCTCTGGCTCGCTTGATGACCTCGTTCGGAAGTCCCGCGAGCTTTGCCACCTCGATGCCGTAGCTGTCGTCGGTCGAGCCTCGGACGATCTTTCGCAGGAAGATGATGCTGTCCCCACGCTTCTTGGCGGCAATGTTATAGTTCACGATCCCCTCAAATTCGTCCTCCAAAACCGTCAATTCATGGTAGTGGGTGGCGAACAGGGTCTTGGCTCCGATCTTTTTGCTGTTGGTGTACTCCACGATGGCGCGCGCGATGCTCATGCCGTCGAAGGTGGAGGTGCCGCGTCCCACCTCGTCGTAGATCACGAGGCTCTTGGAGGTGGCGTTTTTGAGGATGTAGGAGACCTCGTTCATCTCGAGCATGAAGGTGGACTGTCCCGACGCGAGGTCATCCGACGCGCCCACGCGGGTGAAGACCTTGTCCACAAGACCGATCCGCGCATCCGATGCCGGCACGAACGAGCCGATCTGCGCCATGATGGTAATGAGCGCGACCTGCCGCATATAGGTGGATTTACCCGCCATATTCGGGCCTGTAATGAGCATCAGGCGGTTGCGCTCGGTGTCGAGCTCGACGTCGTTCGGGACGAAATAGCTGTCCTTGACGAACTGCTCGACAACGGGATGTCGCCCATCCTTGATATGGATCCCCGTTCCCTGATCCACCTCGGGGCGCACATAGCGATTCTTGGCGGCCACGGTGGCAAGGGAGAGGTAGGTGTCGATCTCGGCAAGCTGTGCCGCCGCCCGTTGGAGGCGCGCGTTCTGCTCGGCCACGAAATTGCGGATCTCTTGGAACAGCTCATACTCCAAGGCGCAGATTCGATCCGACGCGCTCAGCACCGTGGACTCCATATCTTTCAATTCCTCGGTGATGTAGCACTCGGCGTTGGCGAGGGTACGGCGACGGATATAGCGATCGGGAACAAGATGGAGGGCAGACTTGGTGACCTCGATATAGTAGCCGAACACCTTATTGTAGCGGATGCGGAGCAGCTTGATGCCGGTCTTTTCCCGCTCCTCCTGCTCGATCCGCTCGATCCAGCCCTTTCCATCCTTCATGATGGAGCGCAGACGGTCGACCTCCGCGTTGTAGCCCTCGGCGATCATGCCTCCCTCTCGGACCGAGAAGGGTGCCTCCTTTGCGATCGACTCGGAAATGGTCTTTTTCACGTCCTCCAACAGATCCATCTGCTCGCAGATCTCCCTGAGGCGACTGCTGTGACAGCCCATCAGATGCTGACGCATCTCGGGAAGGATCGAGACCGTGCTCAGAATGGCGAGCAGATCCCTTCCGTTGGCATTTCCGTAGACGACGCGCGTGAGCAAGCGTTGCATATCCAATACCTGCGAGAGAAGCTCACGCATCTCCTCCCGACGCATATAGTCGCCAACCAGCTCCTCAATGGCATCCTGACGGGTGGTGATCGCCCCCACGCTCATGAGCGGATGCTCCACCCATTGGCGGATCATTCTCGCACCTGCGGCGGTCTTGGTCTTGTCCAGCACCCACAGAAGCGTCCCCCTCTTTTCCTTGGTCCGCATCGACTCGGTGAGTTCGAGGTTGCGACGGGTGTTCACGTCCATTTCCAGATACTGTCCGTCGGAATAGACCGTCAGCTCCCGAATGTAGGAGATATCCCTCTTTTCGTTGTCGCGGATATAGGAAAGCATCGCGCCAACCGCCATGGTCAATTCCTCGTCGGCATAGACCTCGGGGCGCACGCCCTCCTCAAATTGCTCCCGTACGGCTGTTTTCGCCTCGTTGGGATCAAAGCGAGCGGCCTGCGCGTCCACCAGCATGATCTCGGGGTGGGCGGCAAGGAACTCCCCGACTTCTCCCATGTGCATCCGATTCAGGTTGCACAGGAGCTCACGGGGGGCATAGGTCATGATCTCACTCTTGACCTGCGCCATCATATTCGCGCCCGAAAAGGAGGTGGCCCAGACCTGCGCGGTGGAGATGTCGGCAAAGCAAAGACCGCAGGAAAGCTCTCCCATATACAGCGTGCAGAGATAGTTGTTCCTCTGCTCCGAGAGAAGGCTCGGCTCGATCAGCGTTCCTTGGGTGATCACACGGACCACCTCGCGCTTCACCAGTCCCTTCGCCTGCGCGGGGTCCTCGGTCTGCTCGCAGATCGCCACTTTATATCCCTTCTCAATGAGACGCCCTATATAGTTTTCCGCACTGTGAAAAGGAACTCCGCACATAGGAGCACGTTCATCAAGACCACAATCTTTACCAGTTAATGTAAGTTCCAAAACTTTAGAAATTCTTATTGCATCATCAAAAAACATTTCGTAAAAATCGCCAACTCTATATAAAATTACACAATCTGAATATTGATTTTTTATATCTAAATATTGCTTCATTAATGGAGTGATTTTTTGAAGCATTTGTTCTGTTAATTCCATTATATTTCACATCCTTCGCAACAATAATTTT
>JAZSKO010000005.1:0-2683 GCA_045534875.1 Eubacteriales bacterium
TCTCCCCTCCAAGGTCTTTCCCCCCTCACTTATGATACTTCGCTCCATGTAGAATCCCCAAGGAGCGGTAGAGGGTTTCGAGAAGGAGGACGCGCATGAGCTGATGAGGGAAGGTGAGCTTGGAGACCGAGAGACGGAGCGAGCAAGCCTCCTTGACCTCGGGGGCAAGCCCGTAGGAAGAACCGATCACAAGGCAGACAGAGCCGTGAGAGGTTTGGATCTCATCCAGACGCGCGGCAAGCTCCTCGGAGGAAAGCTGACGTCCCTCCACGCAAAGCGCGATGCGAAAGGCGCGGGAGGGCATGGCGGAGAGGATCTGCTTTCCCTCGGACGAGAGAGCCGAGGCGATCTCCGCAGGGGAAGGATTGTCGGGCAGGCGCGTCTCCTTGATCTGAATGATCTCGGGACGGCAGAAGGCAGAGAGCCTCTTTTCGTACTCGGCAACTGCCTCGCGCAGGTAGCTCTCCTTCAAGCTCCCAACCACGATCAGGGTCAAATTCAGCATACAGGTACCTCCAATTCCAGCTCGGTAACCGCATCCCGACGCGCCACCGCCAAGCGGATACGGTCATCCCCCAGAGCGGAATGACATTCGTCATACGCCAAATCGGGGGTGTTGTTTTCCTGACTTAAATGGGCAAGCAAAATACTTTTCGTGCCGTTTTCGCACAGACGTGCCGCAAAACAGGCGCAATCGGGGTTGGAAAGATGTCCCCGACGCGAGCGGATGCGTCGTTTCAGATCGGCAGGGTAGGGGCCGTTTTCCAGCATGTCAAGGTCATGATTGCTTTCCAAGATCACCGCGTCACAGCCAAACAGAGCCTCCTCCACGGCAGGGGAGACGTAGCCGATGTCGGTCGCATAGCCGATGCGAAAGACGTGACCGTCCTCCAAGGGGATCTCGATCCGATAGCCCACCGAACCTTGACTATCGTGGGGCGTAGGGAAGGAGCGCACGCGGATCTCGCCGAGACACTCCTCATGGATCGGAGGATGGGGACACAGCAGGGGCGCGGCAGACGGCTCATTTTCCAGCTTGTAGACGCAGGAAAGCGGCAGATGGACGGGGATGGGATGCTTTTTGAGAAAGACGGGTAAGGCGCGGATATGGTCGGAATGCTCATGCGTGACGAAGATCGCCTGCACGTCACAGGGGTCATACCCACAGGAGCGGATCGACTCGCACAGGCATTTGGCACTCCTTCCGGCGTCGATGAGAAAGCAATGCTCCCCCGCCGCGATCAGAAAGGAATTCCCCTCAGAGCCGGAATATAAAGAAAACAGACGGATAGAGGTCATGGGAGCAGCCCCTCCGGGATGACGAACAAATAGATCATGTCCACCAAAAGGGTGACAAGCAGAGGCAGGATCACATAAAGCGCCCAGCGAGAGCGGGACAGGCGCGCCTCCCCCTCGCGGATCATCTCCTCTCGACGCGAAAGCGGGATCTCGTCGGGGAGCATATCGGGCGTCTTTCCCTTGGTGTTGAAGCCGCGATTGTAGATCACGAACCAAAGGGCAAGCCCACCGCCCACAAGAAGGTAGATGTGGGGCATATAGAGAAATCCAAGACGCGGGATGATATAGTAAAGCAACAGAAAGCCGACGGTGGCCACAAGCAAAAGAAGCAACCGCAGGACGGCGGAGCGAGAGACGCGACCCGACGGCGTGGGGAGAGTTGATTTTTTCAAGAGAGCATCCTTTCTTTGATGGGGGAAGGAGGATTGTTTACGGGGTGTCGAAAGCCATGCCCACGACACCCCGTGCTGTTCGGTTTGGAAGGGAAAGGGTCAGATCTTGACAGCGCCCACGGGACGGATCCGAAGCACCATGCAACGACCCTCACCAAAGGCGGCGTCCATCACCGAGCGGAAGGTCTCCACGGCCTCGGTGGGAACGAAGGCCTGCACGGTTCCGGCAAAGCCACCGCCGTGAACACGCCAAGCGGCCTTCTTGTCGCCAAGCGTTTTCTCGGCGAGGCAGAGAGCCAAGGAAAGTCCCTGCTCGGTCAGGTTCTTGGAGGTATAGACGTTTTGGAGGTAGCAGAAGGAGGAACGGCCGGAGGCGATGACGTTTGCAAAGAAGCCGTCGAGATCGCCCGCTTGCAGAGCGGATTTCTGCGCCGCCACGCGGCGGTTCTCGGCAAAGAAGTGCAACGCGCGGAGAATGGCGCGATCGCCCAGCTTCTCACGGAGAGCGGGGATCGAGGCCACGACCTCGTCCTCCGAGACCTCGCGCAACACGTTCTTGCCGAAATAAGCCGCCACGGACTTCATTTCAGCAGGGACGGAGGCATAGTCATCGGTCAGGTCGGCGTGGTTTCCGCCGGTGTTCACGATGCAAAGATTATAGCCGGCGGCGGTGATGTCGAAGTCCACCTTCTCAATGATGGGAGCGGTGGGATCGGCAAAGTCGATGGCGATGATACCGCCAACCGCGCAAGCCATCTGATCCATCAGACCGCAGGGCTTGCCGAAGAACTTGTTTTCGGAGAACTGCGCGAGCTTTGCGATCTCCACGTTGTCCACCTTGCCGTCGTTGTAGATATGGCTGAGGATGTTTCCGATCATATCCTCAAACGCGGCGGAGGAGGAGATACCCGAGCCCTTGAGCACGTTGGAGGTGGTGTAGGCATCGAACCCGCCAACGGCGTAGCCGTCGCGACGGAAGCCTGCCGCCATAC
>JAZSKO010000131.1:0-14639 GCA_045534875.1 Eubacteriales bacterium
AGATCACCCTGCTCGGCAAATCCTGAAAAAAGAAAGAAAAGCAAGCAAAATTCACAAAAAGCCCTTGAAAAACGAGGGCTTTTCCTTTATAATAGAGATAGTGACAGAATCAACGCCGCGCACACCGCGGCAGAGCAAACAGGATGGAGAAACGCTATGGAAAATCAAACCAACCAAACCAATCGGGAGGTCTTAAAGGAGGTCTACACGATCCTCAGCGAAAAGGGGTATAACCCCATCGGGCAGATCGTTGGCTATCTGCTTTCCGAGGATCCAACCTATATCACGAATTGCAGTAACGCCAGATCTCTCATCCGTCGCATCGACCGAGACGAGCTGATGGGAGAATTGGTCAAGCACTATCTGGAATTGGACTAAGAGCATGCCGCGCTTGGAATGTATTTCTCTTGATACCATGCGGCCGATCCCGATGCCTGTGCAAACGGCGCTCTGCCTTGGGAGCTTCGATGGCGTCCATCTGGCGCATCGCGCGCTGCTGCGGGATGCCTTGGAGCAGAGAAACGCGCGTGATCCAAGCCTCCCCATCGGCGTCTTTTGCTTTCGGGAGCCGCCTGCCGCACGTCTTGTACCCAATCCCCCGGGACAGCTCTGCTCGTTGGAGGAAAAGCTGAAACGGTTTCGGGACTGTGGGATCGAGCTTGCGATCCTCGCGGATTTTGACGAGCTGCGCGATCTCTCCCCCGAGACGTACGCCAAGGATATCTTGCAAGCCGCTTGCGGATGTCGCTTCGTGGCATGTGGCTTCAACCATCGCTTTGGCAAGGGAGGGAAGGGCTCGCCCTCGCTTTTGAGGGAGATCTTTGGAGAGGCTCTTTTGGTACGTGAGGCGGTCTTGGACGATGGACTTCCCATCAGCTCCACCCGTATCCGCAAGGCTCTGTCGGAGGGGCGCGTGGAGGAGGCGGAGCGGCTTTTGGGAGAGCCGTACGCGCTCACCGCAACCGTTCTCCACGGGAAGGCGCTGGGGCGTCATCTCGGCGCGCCAACGCTCAATCAAAACTTTCCGAAAACCGCTGTCGTCCCCCGCTTCGGCGTTTATGTGAGCGACGTATGGGTCGAGGGAAGACGGTATATCGGCGTTTCCAACGTCGGCGTGCATCCCACCGTCGACCGCGAGGCGCAAATAAACTGTGAGACCTACCTCTTGGACTTCGAGGGGGATCTCTACGAAGCCAACGTCACGGTCGCGTTTCGGCATTTTTTGCGAGAGGAACAACGCTTTTCGGATGTTGCAAGCCTGCAAGCGCAGATCCAACGCGACATTGTCGCCGCGCGAGCGTGGAGCGAAGGCAGAACAGTTGATTAAAGAAACAAGATAAAAAGGAGGGATCGCTATGAATCGTCGCCGTTTGGCCATCGTCGCCGTAGGGCTGATGCTGGCGATCCTTTTGTCGTCCTTCTGTGTGCCGGTGTCGGCCGAGGGGCAAACCGCCGCCCCCGATCTGTCCCTTGCATCGGCGGTCTGCTTCTATCATATCGAGAGCGAACAGCAGATCCTTGGAAAGCAGGAGACGTCGCCCATGCCCGCAGGCTCCACGGTCAAGCTCATGTCGGGGCTTTTGTTCTGTGAGATATTCAGTCGGCAAAAATACGATGCCTTTGAGATCACCGAGGATATGATCCGCCATTCCACGGGACGAAAATTCCGCATGAAGGCGGGAGAGATCTACACCGCCGAGGAGCTTTTGTATATCGCCCTCTGCGGAAGCTGTAACGATGCCTACGACACGCTTGCCTACCTCGTCGGAGGCGGCGATAAGAGCGTGATCGTGGATCTGATGAACCAACGTGCCGCGGAGTGGGGGCTGACCGATACCCTCTACGGTGACTACACGGGCTTGGCGGACAATTCCTTCACGACTGCCCGTGATCTTTGCGCCTTGGCTCTGCGCGCGAGGGAGAACGCCTACTACATGGCCATCTGCTCCGCCGAGCAGGCCGACATCTCGCAAGGACGCGTCTACAACGCGAACGCCCTGCTGTCCAGACGCGAGGATACCCGATACTATAACACCCTCTGCCGCGGTCTGACCGCAGGAAGCACCACCGCAGGCGGCTACTCTCTGGTGACCCTCACCGAGCGAGAAAACGACCATTACCTGTGCGTGGTACTGGGCGCGAGCCGCGAGGAAGGGGAGAACGGCAAGATCCACTCCTATGAGATCGCAAGCGATCTGATCGAGTGGGGCTACGCCTCCTATGCCTACTTGGAGCTTCTGTCGCCCGAGACCGAGATCTGCTCCTTGCCCGTCACGGTTTCGGATCTGACCGATTCGGTCGCCGTGCGTGCCACCGAATCCTTCCATGCCTATCTGCCGTCGGACACGGTGGTGGGAGAGGACGTTACGTTCAGCATTCGTCTGACCTATGAGACCTTGGAGGCTCCGGTTACGGTGGGCGAGCACGTGGGGTATCTGGCGATCGTCTATCAGGGACGCGTGCTGGGTACGGTGAGCCTGTATACGGCGGGGGAGGCGACGAGAAGCGGATTTGTCAGCCGTCTGATGGCGATCCGAACCCTCACCGAGAGCCGAGCCGTGCGCGCGGGGCTGTGCTTTTTCGTGCTGGCGACCGCGGCGTGGATCCTTACCGAGTTCCTCATCCGACGGCACAAGCGTCGGAAATGGGATCGCTATTTCAGCAGTAAGATCGACCTGCCCGAAACCATCATGCAGGAGCGAAGGAAGTAAGAAAAAGATCTGATATTCAAAAAAGAGACAACATAGGCAAAAATAGGCGAAAATCTGTATTGACATTTCCCGTTATTTTTTATATAATGGAGAAAAGCGTAGCAGAAAAGGAGAAAGCGCATGAAACGCATGAAAAAAATCTTGACTGCCTTGCTGGCGATCACCATGATGGCCATGTCCCTCGCGGTGTTCCCGGCAACCACATTTGCACAAACAACAAGGAGGGAAGAAACAGTGGGCTATCAAGCAGTAAACGCAGATCCGAGCAAAGCGAATTTGCAGAACGTGACCGATTTGAGCGCGGCTCCCACGTCGGGAGAATACCGCGTGTCCACGGTGGACGGTTTGAAAAAGATCGCCGCCTTCGTGGAGGGAGGCGCCACGCTTGCGGGCGTGACCTTCTACCAAACGGGAAATATCGTTTGCAAAAGCTCGTCCAACATCACGCCAATCGGAGACGGCGTGACCTATTTTGCAGGTGTATATGATGGACAGGGGTATCAGATCCGCAACCTGAGCCTGTCGCTTTCCACGGGAAGCATCGGTGGATTGTTCGGAATGCTTGCCGAGAATGCCGTGGTACGCAATCTGCACTTGGAGGACGGAAGCCTGTCGAGTCGGCTTTCCAGAGGAAAGGGTGTTGGAACGGTCGTGGGAATGATGACCGACAACGCAACGGTGGAGAATGTGTATTCGTCCATGAAGATCACCTCGTCCACCTCGGATATGCTGGGTGGAATCGTTGGCGCGGTATTGGGACGGAAGGGAAGCAGCGCGCAAGCTGTTACCGTGAAGAACTGTACCTATGAGGGCAAGCTCGATTTTTCGGGACGGAAACAGGTTGGCGGTATCGTGGGTAGCGCGAGCAACTCCACGCTGACGGTGCAGGATTGCCTGAACCTCACCGCACTTTCCGATTCGAAATCGCAATATTACGGAGGTATTCTTGGCTACGCGGAGAATATGACCTCTCTTTCGGTGATCGGATGCGTCAATCGCGGAAATCTCTCGGGATATCAGCATTTGGGCGGTATCGTGGGAAGCGTGGCGTGCGCGATCAAGATCGAAAATTGCACAAACGAAGCGACTGTCTTAGGTAATAACGGCTCCTATGCAGGCGGCATCATCGGTTACGCCAAGGGAGCGGCGACCGAGATCAAGGGATGCCTTAACAAGTCGACCGTTACCTGTACCGCCAATGCAGACGATGCCCACATCGGCGGCATCGTGGGCTATTTGGAGGGCGGCTTGGTAAAGGCCTGCGTCAGCGAAAAGAAGATCGCGGCCCGAGGACATAATCTGGGCGGTATCGTCGGAACGGCGGCAGGCGAGACAGTGCGCGTGGAAGCCTGCATCAACCGTGGCGAATACGCCGCAAACGGAGAGGCTCTGGGCGGCATCGTGGGGTATCTGAATGCCGCAAACGGCACAGTCGTTGATTGCCTCAACGAGGGCAAGCTGTCGGCTTGCTCCTATGCGGGCGGCGGCATCGTAGGTATCGTTGGAAAGACCGCGACCGCAACCGTGGAGAATTGCAAGAACGTAGGCGAAAACTGCGCGGGAAATATGGCGGCAGGCATCGTGGCGGTCTCCGAGGGAACGCTCACGATTCGGAAATGCCAAAACATCGCCAAGGTCTGGGCAGGCGGGAAAAACGTGATCTGTGCCGCCTTTGACGAAGCGAAGACCGTCATTGAGGAAAGCGTGGGCGCTGAGTCTGCCGTTCAGTACATCGGCTATCAGGCCAAGGAGCCCTACACCGAGGACGGCAAGACCTATCAGGATTTCCGTCTCATTGGCGTTGTCCTCTCCTTGGACTATAAGCAAAACGGCTTCCGCGTAAAGGTTACCGATTCCAAGGGGAACATCATCAAGAACTATGAGGACTATCGCGTGGAGACCGTGTATCGCGAGCTGATCGCGGAGAACGTCACGATCTGCGCCGATTCCTACGCGCACGGCGGCTACTTCTACATTCTGGATATGCCCAAGATCCCCGTCTCGCACGACACGCTCAACATTCTGGTTGAGCCCTTCGCGGTCAAGATGAACGGCGAGGAGGAGGTTGGCGTGAAGAGCCTGTACTTCCTTCCCACGGGCGACAGCGCGCTGGGCAAGATCCCCGACTACGACGTGATCCTCAGCGATCCCACGGTGATCTTCCAAGGAGCGCAGGGCGACACGCAGTGGGGACACTACCAGTTCCCAACGCTGTCCTATGCCACCAACGGCTCGATCATTGCAAGATGGTCGTACGGAAACGATGACGTTTACGGTGGCGGTGGAAACGATGCCATCAAGAAGGTCTTGGTTTCCGATGACGGCGGCGTGACGTGGCGCGACGCGACCGACGCGGATAAGACGAAATATACGCTTCCCATCGGCGGATTCAGCAACGTTAGTGGATACGACGAAGCAAAGCTCTCCGACCGAAAGACCTATCCCCCCGCAGTAGAAGGGGGCGGCTTCCGCCTCTACTTCGCGGAGGATCTCCGTGGGGTCAGCACCAAGCTGAACACGCCCTTCCGCGCGTCGCTCTTTAATGAGACGACCCAGACCTACGTTAGCCAAGAGGTCACCGTCAACTGGCCGCACATGCCGGTCTACGCGTGGGGAAGCGCGAATACCATCGCACCTGTGAACTATCTCATGGCCATTAACGGCAAGTTTGGCTTCATTGAAAAGGACGGAGCACTCTACTATTGCACCTATACCAGAGGCTTCGATTCCTCGGCTAAGACGCGCGAGGAGGCGATCGCCAACCCCTACTGCTACTTTTACAGCGTCTACGTCTTCAAGTCGGTCGACCAAGGAAAGACGTGGGACTACATCTCCCAAGTTTCGGTGGATGCGGATGTCTACAACTCCGAAGGCTTCAATAAGAGCTGTGAGGGCTTCTGTGAGCCGATGATGACGGTGATGGCAGACGGCTCTGTGGTGATGCTGATGCGTACGGGAGGCGGCTCTCCCTGCTACATCGTGCGCTCCACCAACGATTGCGCAAGCTGGAGCAAGCCGGTTCTGTTCGACCACGTTGGCGTGCTTCCGCAGTTGTTGACGCTGGATTGCGGCGTGACCATTGCATCCTACGGCCGACCCGGACTCTACTTCCGTACCTCGTCGGATCCCATCGGACAGGTTTGGAAGGAGCATATCCAGATCGAGCTTTCGCCCAAGGCGGTTCTGGCAGACCTTTCCTGCTACTACACGAACCTTCTCCCCTTGGACGATCACTCCGCTCTCCTGATCTATTCGGATTTCAACCATCCCGATCTGTCAGACGGTGAGGGCTACTGCAAGTCGATCTTGGTACGAAAGATCACCATTCAATTTAAGCACTAACCCAAAAGAGCCACGGAGCGGTTGCTCCGTGGCTCTTTCGTATGCAATTCAATCAAAGCGTTTTCGCTCTCTGATCGACCTCGTTTTTGAAATCCAAAAGACTGTGCGCGTATTCGGAATCCATGTAAGGGCTCGTCAGAATAAAATCCGCCGTGGCGCGGTTGTTGGCAATGGGGATGTCGTAAACCTGCGCGATGCGAAGCAGAGCCTTCACGTCGGGATCGTGGGGCTGAGCGGAAAGGGGATCCGAGAAAAAGATCACCACGTCGATCTTTCCGTCCACAATGCGTGCGCCGATCTGCTGATCTCCGCCCAAGGGGCCGCTGTTGAAGCCGCGAACGGGAAGCCCCGTCTGATCGGCAACCATCCGCGCGGTCGTACCGGTTCCGCAAAGGAAATGATGCTCCAAAATGCTCTTGTTCTGCTTGCACCATTCAATCAGATCGGCCTTTTTGTTGTCGTGGGCGATCAGGGCAATGTTCTTTTGAGGGGGCATGACAAATTCAATCTTCTTCGACATAGGTGTATTGGCTCCTTTCAGGGTTCAACGGGAAAATCTGTCTTCTATCATTATAACAGATGCCCCCTCCTTTGTCAAGTTTTTCTTAAAAACGAGAGAATCATACAAAGAAAAAGGAGGATTCTCCGCATTTTCTTGCAGAAAGACTATTGACAGGTTTTGGCGAGAATGGTATAATAATAGCAGGAGGGGAGGCTGTCCTTTTTTCGTGTTTCCCCGTACTACAATGTCAATGGAGGTATCGAATGGCAAGCTTACGGATGCTGGCGTTGGACCTTGGCGCGTCCAGCGGTCGCGGGATCGTCGGCACGTTCGACGGCGAACGCCTGTCCCTGCGAGAGAACCATCGCTTTTCCAATGATCCCATCATCGTCAATGGGCGATTCCAGTGGGATATTCTGCGCCTGTTCCATGAGATCAAGCTGGCGATCGGAAAAACCGTTCTGGAAGGGGACGCGGTCTCGTCCATCGGAATCGACACGTGGGGCGTGGATTATGCGCTCTTGGATAAGAACGGAAGAATGCTGGCAAACCCCGTCCATTATCGGGATAGCCGAACCAACGGAGCGCAGGAGAAGGTGAGCCGCGTGATCTCCCCCGAGGAGCTCTACGCCGTTACCGGTATCCAAACCATGAACTATAACACCGTCTACCAGCTTGCCACCGATTTGGAGGAATCTCCCGAGGGCATGGCACTGGCAGACAGAATGCTCAACATTCCCGACCTGCTCAACTACTTCCTGACAGGTGTGAAGGCAAACGAGTACACCGTGCTCTCCACGGGCGCGATCCTCGACGCCAAAAAGAGAGACTATGCATGGGACGTGATCGACCGTCTTGGATTCCCCCGTCGTCTCTTTGGAGAGATCACCGAGCCGGGAACGGTTCTGGGGCCGCTCCTTCCGCAGATCCGCGAGGAGCTGGGAGACGTGCAGGCAAAGGTGATGACGGTAGCGTCGCACGATACCGCAAGCGCGGTTCTGGCAGTTCCCACGCAGGAGAAGGACTTTATCTACATCAGTAGCGGCACGTGGTCGCTCATGGGAACCGAGCTTTCCTCGCCCCTGATCAGCGACGAGAGCCGCCGCATGAACTTTGCAAACGAGGGAGGCGTTCTCGGAACGACACGCTTCCTGAAAAATATCATGGGACTTTGGATCATCCAAGAGTCCCGTCGGCAATGGAAGCGCGAGGGCAAGGAGTACAGCTTCGCGCAGATGGAGGCTTGGGCAAGGGAAGCCACTCCCTTCCGAAGCATCATCAATGTCGACGATCCCGATTTTGCCACCCCCGGCAATATGCCCGAGAAGATCCGAGCCTTCTGCCGTCGCACGAGCCAGCCGATCCCCGAGACCGTGGGAGAGGTGGTGCGTTGCATCTACGAGAGCTTGGCGCTCAAATACCGCTATGTGGCGGAAATGATCCAAACTCTGATGGGCAAGTCCGCCAAGGTGATCCACGTGGTGGGAGGCGGCACGAAGGATGGATTCCTCAGCCAGATGACGGCAGATGCCTGCGGCATTCCCGTTTCGGCAGGCCCCGAGGAGGCGACTGCCATCGGAAACCTGATGATGCAGGCCATCGCCTTGGGCGAGGTTCGCAACGTGTCCGAGGCCAGAGCGATCGTGGCGGCATCCTTTGGGCTCAAGCACTATGAGCCCACCGCCGACAGAACCGCGTGGGAGGAAGCCTACGCACGATTCAGAACTCTTAACTGACGAAAAAACACCTGTCAGCTCCGACCATGTCGGGGAATTGGGGATATATATGGGGAAGGGTCTCTGAGAGTTAGGCACCACCCAAAAACACAAAAAAATGGAGGCAATTATGAAGTACAACCGTTGCGGAGAGCTGGGAGTCATTGGAATGAGAGGCTGCGAGCAATTCGCCTCGCAGGTCGACTACTATTTGAAGGATTGGAGAAGACACGGAGGCGACGGCTCGTTCTTGGTGTCGGCAGAGTGTCCCCGTTTTGGCTCGGGTGAGGGAAAGGGTATCATCCATGAGTCCATGAGAGGAAAGGACATTTTTATCATTTGCGATACCTTTAATTACGGCGTTACCTACAAAATGTACGGACAAGCTGTTCCCATGAGTCCGGATGACCATTTTGCCGACCTCAAGCGTATCATCGCCGCGATCGGAGGCAAGGCAAGACGCATTACCGTCATCATGCCCATGCTCTACGAGGGCAGACAGCACAGAAGATCGGGAAGAGAATCGCTCGACTGCGCCATGATGTTGCAGGAGCTGGTGAGCCTTGGTGTTTCCAACATCATCACCTTTGATGCGCACGATCCCCGTATCTGCAATGCCATTCCGCTTTCGGGCTTCGATAACGTGCAGCCCACCTATCAGATGATCAAGGCCTTGGTGCGCGCCGTGCCTGACGTGCAGATCGACAAGGATCACATGGCCATCATCTCGCCTGACGAGGGAGCGATGTCGCGTTGCATGTATTACAGCTCGGTGCTGGGACTGGACATCGGTATGTTCTATAAGCGCCGTAACTACTCGGTCGTCATCAACGGACGCAACCCCATCGAGGCACATGAGTATCTGGGACAGGATCTCCACGGCAAGGATGCGATCGTCGTGGACGATATGATCTCCTCGGGTGAGTCGATGATCGATGTTTGCAAGCAGCTCAAGGAGAAGGGCGCGAACCGCGTGTTCTGCTTTGCCACCTTCGGTCTGTTCACAAACGGTCCCGAGTGCTTTGACGAGGCCTCCAAGGCAGGCGTTTTGGATAAGGTGTTCACCACCAACCTCGTTTACCGTCGTCCCGAGCTTGCAACGAGAGATTGGTACGTTGAGGTCAATATGTGCAAGTACGTGGCGTACCTCATCGACACGCTCAACAACGACGAGACCATCAGCGCGCTTCTCAATCCCGTCAAGCGCATCCAAACCTTGATGAACAAGCACCGCAGTGCGCTCGCTTCCCAAATGAAGATCGACTTCGAGGAGCATGACTGATCCAACCGAATAAACAAGCCCCTGTCGCCCATTCCGAGCGACAGGGGCTATCTTTTTTTACCCAAACACATCGCCCCCCTTTTTTTGAAGTTCTTGGTAGAGGGGAGGTTTGGAGGGGAGACCCCTTCTTTCCGAAGAAGGGGTCTCCCCTCCAAGACCTTTTCTTTTTGCAGAATATCGGAAAAGAATTGACAAGCACGCGCTTTCATGGTATAATAAAATATTGACCCACGCATGCAAAAAAGGAAGGGAGGCGATCGAATGGAGGATAAAAAGCCGCGAAATGCGCGCGACGAGGAGCTGGACCGCTTTTGGGACATTGAGGCGTTGCTTCCCCCAAAGCGGCAGACCACCGTTTCGCGCAATACCGACACGACCGAAATTCTCGTCCCCCCCGTAAAGGGAGAGACGCGGCCTGCATCCCAAGCCGAGCCCATCCCGAAACGGGAGGAAGACCCCAACACCGTGGTGCATTCCGTGGCAGGCGTGACCGAGGAGCGCATCCATCGCTACGTCTCCTTACAGGCAGAGGCCGAGCGAGCAAAAAAGCACCGTCCGGACGCGGAATACACCCCCGAGAGCGCGCTCCTTCATCGCGTGCGGATCTATCAATGGAAAAGCCAATACCCCTACTACGAGGATTTCGCCAAGACCGCCAAGCTGTTGCAATCGGTCAAGGGAAAGCCCTGCGAGGCAGTCCCGTTCTTCTCCTATGTCCCCCAGTACGCCCAAATGAATCGGAGTCAGCTTTCGTACTATCTCTATCTGCGCGAATGCATCCGCGCCGATCGCTATCCCGACGCCGATTACAGTTATGTTTTACTTTACGTCTATGAGATCTTGAATCTGGGAGACGCGCTTCCACCCGAGAGGGGACAGGAGCAGCTCTGTCGCGTATGGGTGCAGTATCGGGAGCGCTTTCCGCAACTGGATAGCTACCTGCCCGAATGGATCTGCGATTACAGCCTGATCCATCATCTCCCGCCTCCTAAACAGCTCCGAGGTCGGCCGCTTGCCGTCCTGATGCAGAGATGTGCCTTGAAGGAATTTTATGTTCCCGGCGATTCCGAAAACGGATACCTGCAAGCCCTGTTGCATTTTTGCTCAAACTACGATTACCGAAAGAGCAAGTTCTATACCGCCGAGCACGCGGCTCTGTTCGATGAGGAGATCCCCAAGGTGCTTGGGCGCGTGACCGCGCACCTGAGTCGGGAGGGAGGACTATTCGCAGGCGCGGGGATGGAGGATTGCACGATCACAAGGGACGCCTATTCGGGTGCGCTCTGCTCCTATCGCATCAAGCGAAAGCTCGAGATCGACTATTGCTCCTTCTCACGCTCGCATGAGCTGCGATTTTTGATTACCGACGTTATCAAATACACCGAAAATTGCCTCCGCGCGCACTTGGGGATCCGTTCCCGTCTCACCGTCTATCAGCTTTCCACCGAACTGCGAGGGATCATCGACGAGACCACAGCGCATTTGATCCCTCTGCGAAGGAGCGAGCGGCAGGAGCAGGAGAGGGAAGCGGAGTACGAGCATCTCTACGAATTGCCCCAAAAGCCCCTATCCTTGACCGATGCGGAGGCCATCGAGCGCGCCTCATGGGAGACTACAAAGCGGCTCGTGGAGGCCTTTGAGGAGGACGAGGAGCAGATACCCACACCGACCGCAGAGGCACCCACCGTCGAGCCTCCCGTACAGCAAGAGCCGACCCACGACGACGTGTCGGATTCCCCGTGGCGTCCCTATGCGGCCTTCCTCAACGCCGTGTTAGAGGAGGACGTGACCGCACAGGGCGAGCGCGCCGGGGAGATGGGGCTGTTGCCCGACGCCCTTGCAGACGTCATCAACGAGCTGGCGGCCGACCTTCTGGGAGACATCCTGATCGAGGAGAGCGACAACGGCGGCTACCGCGTCATCGAGGATTACCGAGAGCAGATGAACGGGCTGCTTTGACCCGTTTGGAAAGGAAACAGATATGCAAGAGATTCGTCAAAATGAGATACCCACCGTGCCAAAGCGCATCCTGACCTCGCTGTTGGCATCGGTTTCGGCAGGGGTCGTGCCAAGAGCGGGCGCGCCCTATCTTGCCATTGGAAGAAAGGACGAGATCGCGGCGCTTTTGTCGGATCTGGAGGCCGTGGATCAGGGAGGTGGCTCGATGCGCTTTCTCATCGGTCGCTACGGAAGCGGAAAGAGCTTTCTGATGCAGCTCATCCGAGGCTACGCCTTGGAGCAGGGCTTTCTGACCGCCGACGCCGACCTCTCCCCCGAGCGCAGGCTCTACGGAACGGGAGGAAGCGGCGTTAGCACCTACCGCGAGCTGATGAAAAATCTCGCCTCCAAGGCATCCCCCGACGGAGGCGCGTTGCCCAAGATCTTGGCGCGCTGGATCACCACCATGCAAGGTACTTTGCTCTCCGAGGGGATCGAGGCGGGAAGTGCGGCATTTGTCTCCGCCCTCAACCGTCGCGTCATGGAGGCCTTGCAGGAGATGGAGTGCTTGGTGGGGGGCTTTGATTTCGCGCGCGTCGTCACCGCCTACTACAAGGCCTACACCGACGGCAACGATCAAGCCAGAAGCGCCTGCTTGCGCTGGCTTCGTGGCGAATTCGCCACCAAGACCGAGGCAAAGGGAGAGCTTGGCTTTTCGGTCTCGGTCATCATCGACGACGACAACTGGTACGATTTCCTCAAGCTCTGGGCGGCCTTGGCAAAGACCATGGGCTACCGTGGGCTGGTGGTGTTCCTCGATGAGTGCGTCAATCTCTATAAGATCTCGCACCGCGTCAGTCGGGAAAACAACTACGAAAAGCTGCTCTCCATGTTCAACGATACCCTGCAAGGACGCGCTCCGGGGCTGGCCTTGATCTTGGGAGGAACGCCGCAGTTTTTGGAGGACACCCGACGCGGCCTGTTCAGCTACGAGGCGCTGAAAAGTCGCCTGTGCGACAGCCGCTTCGCACCCGAGGGCTATAAAAACATGATTGGCCCCGTGATCCGTCTGCTTCGCCTGTCCGACGACGAATTGTTCGCGCTCATCACCCGTGTCACCGCGCTCCACGCGCAAAACTACGGAATTGAGCCGCGGATCACCAAGGAGCAAATGGTGCGCTTCTTGCAGATCATGCTCAGCCGAGCGGGAGCCGACAGCATGATCACGCCGCGCGAGATGTTGCGCGACTATATGACCGTGTTGAATATTCTCATGCAAAATCCCGATGCCGACTTCGATTCGATCGTCGGCAGAACCGTCACAAATCCCTCCGAGGATGCGTCCCATGACGCGCCTGTCAAGGAGCAGGGAAGCGCCCCCCGACAGGACATGGATCCGGAGGATCTGGAGCTTTGATCCTGCCAACGAAGAAAGAAGGAGAACGCTATGGCTTCGGTATTTGATCGGCTACCCGACTTTATTCGGGAGTATATCTATTCCCACGGATGGGAGTCCCTGCGCGACGTGCAGGTGGCGGCGGCAGAGACGATCCTCTCCACCGATCACAACCTGCTCCTGACCTCCTCCACCGCCAGCGGAAAGACCGAGGCGGCCTTCTTTCCCATTTTAGCCGAGCTGTGGGAGGATCCGAGCGCAACGGTGGGCGTGCTCTATATCGCCCCCCTGAAAAGCCTGATCAACGATCAGTTCTATCGCATCGAGGAACTATTGGAGGAAAGTGGGCTGACGGTCACGCATTGGCATGGGGACGTGGCGCAATCGCATAAGAAAAAGCTCTTGGAGAAGCCGAGCGGCATTTTGCAGATCACGCCCGAGTCCTTGGAGGCCATGCTCATTAACCGTAGTCAGGACATTCCGCGCCTGTTTGGCGATTTGCGCTTCGTGGTGATCGACGAGATCCACACGCTCATGGGAAGCGACCGCGGAAATCAGATCATGTGCCAGCTATCGCGACTGGCGCGGCTGATCGGCTACCATCCGCGTCGCGTGGGACTATCCGCAACCGTGGGAGACCCTCCCGTGGCGGCGGCTTGGCTGAGTCAGGGATCGGGGAGAGAGACCGACATCCCCCTGCCAAAGGAGACCACCCTGCGCTGGCGGCTGGGTATGGAGCATTTTTACCTGCAAAACGAGAGAGAGGATCAGGCGACCGAGGAAAAGGAGCAGACCGAGCCGCGCCCTGCGGGGGTGGCCGACGCGGGCTATTCCTTCATGTACGATTGCGTCAAGGATCGAAAGGCGCTGGTCTTTTCCAATTCCCGTGAGGAGACCGAGTATCTCTGTGCCACCTTCCGCCAGATCGCGCGGCAAAGGGGCGAGGAGGACGTGTTTCTCATCCATCACGGCAATCTGTCGGCCTCTCTGCGTGAGGAAGCCGAGGAACGGATGAAGCAGGACGACGGTCCTGTTGTCACCTGCGCCACGGTGACGATGGAATTGGGCATCGACATCGGACGCTTGGAGCGCGTCCTGCAAAACCAGTCGCCCAATTCGGTCACCAGCTTTCTCCAAAGGCTTGGACGGTCGGGGCGTCGGGGACAGCCACCCGAGATGATGATGGTTTTTCGGGAGGAGGATCCTCTGCCCAACACCCCTCTGCCGAAGCTGATCCCGTGGGAGCTTTTGAAGGCGATCGCCATCGTCGAGCTCTATCGCGAGGAGCGATTCATTGAGCCGCCGTCAACGAAAAAATTGCCGTTCAGCCTTCTGTTCCACCAAACGCTAAGCGTCTTGGCGGCGTCGGGCGAGCGAACGGCAAGGAGCTTGGCGGAAACCATCCTGTCCATGCCGCCCTTCGAGCAAGTCTCCCGAGAGGATTACCGAACGCTCCTTTTGTCCATGCTCCAAAACGACTTTTTGGAGATGACCGAGGAAAAAACGCTGATCATCGGATTGGCAGGGGAGCGTTTGCTTCGCAGCTTCCGCTTCTACGCCGTGTTCAAGGATTCCGAGGATTACACGGTGCGCGCCGGCTCGGATGAGATCGGCACGATCACCACGCCCCCTCCCGTTGGCGATCGCTTCGCCTTGGCGGGACGCGTTTGGGAGGTGGAGGAGCTGGACATCCCCCGAAAGCTGATCTACGTCAAGAGCGTGGAGGGCAAAATGGAGGTCTCGTGGCCGGGGG
>JAZSKO010000252.1:0-4881 GCA_045534875.1 Eubacteriales bacterium
TTGTTGAAGATCTCGTCCATGACGTAGCCCTGCACCAGTGCCTTTTGGTCTTTGAGAAGCGTGAGCGCCTCGCGCCATTGCTCCTCGGTGGCCTCGTTAACATCATAGCCACGGTAGTACAGAGCCGTACCGAAGGCATCGCGGCTGTTGTTGAATTGCAGGATGTCGCCTCGGAACTGCTCGTCCCACATCAGCCCCCAAGAGCCGATGCTCTCGCAATCCTCGGGGACGATGGCGGTGTTGTAGATCACGCCGATCATGCCGTAGGTATAGGGAACGGAATAAATATTCCCATCCTGCGGCTCATAGTAGACGTTCTCTCCCTTGAATTCCTCGGAGATATGGGCATAGTTGGGGATGTGTTCCATGTCAAGCGGTTGTACCAGCCCCTCCGCGATCATGCGCTGGATCATATAATCCGAGGGGATGATGACGTCGTAGACCGCCGCGCCGCTGCTGATCTTGGCGTACATATCCTCGTTGCTGGAAAAGGTGGAATAGTTCACCTCCACCTCCATCCCAAGCGTCTCGCGGCAGTAGTCCTCGAATGCCTCGTTGACGTTCAGGCTCCCCTCCGAGCCGTCGGAGATATACTCTCCCCAGTTGTAAACGTACAGCGTCACCGCCTCTTTCTTCTCTCCGCATCCCGAAAGGACGACCGTGAGAGCGGCGAGCATGGCTACCGTGAGGAGAATGGCAAGGATCCTTTTTTTCATCCCTTTGCACCTCCTCTGCTTGCCAGACGCTTCTGTCTGCGCTCGCCCACCGAGCCCGCCACGTTCACCGCGATTAACAAAAGCAGGATGGCAAGGATCATGATGGTGCAGAGCGCGTACATGCTGAATTTCACCTCATGTGCAGTCTGGTTGTAGATGTAGAGCGGCAGGGTGCGGAAATCGGGGGAGCTGACGAAGTGACTGATGACGAAATCGTCCAGCGAAAGCGTAAAGCTCATCATGAGTCCCGAGATCACGCCCGGCAGAATGGAGGGCAGCTCCACACGGAAGAAGGTTTGAAGCGGCGTGCATCCCAGATCGAGCGCCGCCTCGGTGAGGTTCTTGTCCATTTGACGGAACTTGGGCAGGACGGAGAGCATCACATAGGGCAGATTGAAGGTGGTGTGGGCGATCAGCATGGTGACCGCACCCAAAAAGTTGGCGGTTTTGAGCAGAGTGGCCACGCCCACGAACAACAGCATCATGGAAACGCCCGTTACGATATCGGGGTTCATCATGGGCAGGTTGGTCACGGTCTCGATCGACCGCGCGTACCACTGCCGTCTGGCTCTGTGGATGGCGAAGGCGGCCGCCGTTCCCAGCACGGTTGCCAAAAGCGACGATCCCACCGCCAGTATCAGGGAATTTTTCAATGCCGTGAGGGCTTCCTCGTCGCGGAACAACTCGCCGTACCATTTCAGGGTAAAGCTCGAAAAGCTGCTCAGGCTTCCCGACTCGTTGAAGGAGAACAGGATCACCACAAGGATCGGCGCGTAGAGAATGGCGAAGATCAAAACGATATAGGCCTTGGAAAGAAATTTCATACCAGAATATCCTCCCCACCGTCCGAAAATTTGTTCATCACCGCAAGAGAGAGCAGGATCAGAAGCATCATCACGAGCGAAACAGCCGCTCCCGTGTGGTAGGTGATGGCGTTCTGAAATTGCCGCTCGATGGTGTCTCCGATCAGATCAAAGGAGCCTCCTCCGAGCTTTTGCGAGATGTAGAAGGTGCTGATGGACGGCACGAACACCATCGTCACCCCCGACACGATCCCGGGGACCGTGAGCGGAAGGATCACCTTACGCAGTGTTTGGAAGCCGTTACAGCCAAGGTCGGCCGCCGCCTCGATATACCGCTTGTCCAGCTTGCTCATCGAGGTGTAGATGGGAAGCACCATGTAGGGAAGAAAATCGTAGACCATTCCCAAAATCACCGCGCCCTCAGTTCCGATAAAGGTCAATTTAGGCAGACCGATGCGAACCAAAAAGGTGCTGATGATGCCTCCGTTATCCAACAGAGCCATGAGCGAATAGGTGCGGATCAGAAGGCTGATCCACATGGGGAGCATGAGAAGCACCGTGAGGATGCTTCTTGCCCGCTCGGATGCCTTTGCCATGCAGTAGGCCAAGGGATAGCCGATGAGCAGGCAGACAGTGGTGGCGATCAGCGAAAAGCCGACCGACATCACAAAGGTTCCCGAATACTCGGACAACGACGCCATGTTTTCCAGCGTGAAGTTGCCAAAGCGATCGGTGAACGCAAAGTAGACCACGAAAAGCAAAGGGGCCACGATAAAGAGCACCGACCACACAAGGTGCGGCACGGCCACCAGCCGATCGAACAGCGATGTCTTCTTTTTCATTCTTCTTCGCCTTCCTCGGTTGCAACCGACAGCATTTCCAATTCATCACTGAACGAGGAATAGTCCCCGAACATACCGGAAAACTCGGATTTCTTCATAACGTGAATGGCGTCGGGATCGATCGAAAGACCAATGGTCTGTCCCTCGGAGACATAGTCGGTGGATTGGATCATCCACTTAAAGCCGCAGACGTCCACGATGATCTCATAATGCACGCCTTTGAAGGTAACGGCGGTAACAAGGCCTTTGAGCATTCCCTTCTCGGGAGCGACCACGTCCACGTCCTCGGGACGGATGACGATGTCCACGTTCTCGTTCTTCTCAAAGCCTGCGTCCACACATTGGAAGGTGTGTCCCGCAAAGCGCGCGCGATAGTCCTCCGGCATCACACCGTCGAGGATATTGGATTCCCCGATGAAATCCGCTACAAAGGCGTTCACGGGCTCGTTGTAGATATCGGTGGGCGAACCGATCTGCTGGATACGACCGTTTGCCATGACCACCACGGTATCCGACATGGAAAGCGCCTCCTCCTGATCGTGGGTGACGAACACGAAGGTGATGCCTGTTTTTTGCTGGATGTTTTTCAGCTCGTTCTGCATATCCTTGTGGAGCTTGAGATCCAAGGCGGCCAAGGGCTCGTCCAACAGAAGGACCTTGGGCTGGTTGACCAGAGCGCGCGCGATGGCCACGCGCTGCTGCTGTCCCCCCGAAAGCGTGCCAACACCGCGACGCTCAAAGCCGCGCAGATTGACCAGCGCCAGCATCTCCTTGACCTTCTCGCGGATCTCGGCATCCTTCATTCTCTTCAAGCGAAGACCGAAGGCGATGTTATCGAAGACGTTGAGATGAGGAAAGAGCGCGTACCGTTGGAAGACGGTGTTCACCTGTCTTTGATAGGGCGGCAGATCGTTGATCCTCTCCCCTCCGAAAAACAGGTCGCCCGAATCCGGCGTTTCAAAGCCGCCGATGATCCGCAGAGTGGTGGTCTTTCCACAGCCCGACGGTCCCAACAGCGTGATAAATTCCTTGTCATGGATGGCAAGGTCAATGTTATCCAGAACGACCTCTCCGTCAAATGCCTTGGAGATCCCGTTCAGCTCGATCAGAACATCCTTGTTCATTCCGCATAAATACTCCTTTTTATGAAAAAATAAACATTCATGTAGCTTATATTGTAACAGATATCGAGCCAAAATGCAATAGCTTTCCAAAAATAATTAAAATTCGTCATTATTCATAATAGATCGGGATGGTTCGGGATAAATTGAGATTATTCCACAAAAAAACCGTTTTTCCTCCGAAATCCTCCCTTTTTCTCCGAAATCCTCCCAAATCCTTCTTTTTCTTCCAGCTCCAAGGAGGCAAAAAAACGCGAAAAAAGGCTCATGGAAAAGCAGAAGAGCGAAAGCCCGTCGCCCACGCGCAACAAGCAATATACCGCCGTCATCCACAAAAGGAGCAAAAAGGAAAAGGAGGTCAGGCGCAGAACGCGCTCCGCGACCGCCGACCCCGCCACGAAGGAAAGGAAGGATGAGAGCATTCTCCCCCCATCGAAGCTGCCGATCGGGAGCAGGTTGAGCGCCCCCAGCAAAAGTGACGCGCAGCTGAGCAATCGCCAAAAGTCGTTTGGCTCGGCAAGCAACAGCGGCAAGGGCGACAAAAGCAGGCTGAACAGAGGCCCTGCCGCCGCGAGAAGCCATTCCTCCCCGAAGGAGAGTATCCTCCCCGACGGCTCCAATCTTGCCCCGAACAGATCCAAGCGAAGCGACCGCAGGGGGATCCCCAAGATCCTCGCCGCCAAGAGATGCCCCATCTCGTGTACCGCCGCCGCCAAGAGTGCCGCCGCGCAGAGCATGGTACGGTCGGTCAGGAGCAATCCCAAGAATGCCACCGCCGCCGTTGGCGCGATCCGCACACGCAAGCCTCGTCTTCTCCCTCTCATTCCATCGCCTCCCCTCGTCCCTTGCAGGGTATGCGACCGAACCGCGTTTTATGAGTGAACGGGAAGAGCGGAGACGCGTCAAAGGACGCATCTCCGCTCTTGGTTGATTTTTTTACCGTTTATCCTTCGGCTTGAAATACTGGTAGAGGTTGCAGGGGATCATGCCGTTGTAGAGCTTTTTGACCTTATCCGCGCGGATGCCGTAGCAGCTCTCAAACTGCGGATGCGAGGTGATGATATAGATCTGCCACGGGGAAAGTCCCGAAAACGCCCGTCCCATGGCGCGATAGAGCTCTGCCGCCTCGCTCGGCGTGAGAAGCCGCTCACCGTAGGGCGGATTGCAGACCACCGTTCCCCGACGGTCGGGGCTTGGCTTTCGGATCGAGCGAACGTCTGCCTCAAAGATCCGCAGATGCTCCTCCACGCCGGCACGCAGGGCATTTTCGTAGACCACGTCGAGCATCGCCTCGTCGATATCCGACGCCCAGACCTCGAAATCGGCATCGGGACGAATGGCGCTCTCGGCCGCCTCCCTCGCATCCCGCCAAGCCGTGGTGGGGATCTGCGGAAAGTCC
>JAZSKO010000144.1:0-2495 GCA_045534875.1 Eubacteriales bacterium
CGCGATCGGGAACGGCGACGTCCTCTTGCAGGATATCCCCGCTCTCACAGCAACGTCCCACCACCGAGGCGCGCATTCCGACCGCCTCGTTCATGCGATTGGCGATGCAAACGGTATAGGGGGACTGATAGAGAGCATAGCGCGGATTGTCGGTCATACCGCCATCCACCGATACGTAGTTCTTGTATCCCGTGATGCGCTTTACCGTACCCACAGTATAAAGCGTCATGCCGGCATCCGCCACGATGCTTCTTCCCGGCTCCATGCGAACGGCAGGAGGCTCCAACCCAAGCGCCTCGCATTGCGCGTGGAAGGCGCGTCCGACCTGCTCAATGTTGGCCGCGATGTCGATGGTGGGATGCTCCTCGATATAGCGAACGCCGTAGCCGCCTCCGAGGTCAAGCTGACGCAGGGAGTAGCCGTACTTTGCCTTGATCGAGGCGGCAAAGTCCAGCATGATGGCGCAGGCGCGGAGATAGACGTCGGAATCAAACACCTGCGAGCCGACGTGGCAATGGAAGCCCTCCAAGATCACGTTTTTCATCCCCAGAGCACACGCCGTCAGCTCCTCGGCCTGTCCGGTCTCGATGGCCGAGCCGAACTTGGAATCCACCTTACCCGTGGAGACCGCCGCATAGGTATGAGGGTCGATACCGGGGGTGATGCGAAGAAGAATGTTTTGCTTGATACCTCTCTCGCCTGCGATGCGGTCGGTGGCCAACAGCTCCTCGCGATTGTCGACGACAAAATAGCCAACGCCGTTCTCCATGGCATAGGTGATGTCGGCATCGGTCTTGTTATTTCCGTGGAAATAGGCTCTCTCCATGGGAAAGCCGACCGAGGCGGCGGAATAGATCTCTCCCGAGGAAACCAAGTCGATCCCCATTCCCTCCTCGCTCATCACACGGTAGATATGGCGGAAGGCCGCCGCCTTCCCTGCGTACAGGGGAAGCGCCGACTCTCCGAATGCCGCCTTCATGGCGGTGATATAGGTGCGGCAACGCTCACGGATGCGATCCTCATCCATGACATACAGGGGCGTACCGTATTTGGCGGCAAGTGAAACGGTGTCCACTCCCGCCAGAGTCAGATGTCCCTGCTCGTTGACCGAAAGATTTTCGCAGATCATATAAATGCCTCCTTACAGCAGTTGGCGAAGCCGCTCCACGGCCTCCAAGGTCGACTCCCGACTTCCAAAGGAGGTCAGGCGGAAGTAGCCCTCGCCACATTTACCGAAGCCCTCGCCGGGTGTTCCGACCACCTGCGCGTTTTGGAGCAGATAATCGAAGAACTCCCACGAGCTCATTCCGTTGGGGCAACGCAACCACAGGTAGGGCGAATTCTCTCCCCCCGTAAACCAAATGCCCTTTTCGGTCAGAAAATCGGCCAAAATCCTTGCATTTTCCATGTAATAGGCCACGCACTCCATAGCCTCCTCATGTCCCTTTTCCGAAACAGCGGCCTCGGCGGCTCTCTGCACGACATAGGGGACTCCGTTGAACTTGGTCGCCTGTCTTCTCGCCCAGAGCTTTGTCAGCTTGACGCCGTTGACCTCCAGCTCGGTGGGCAGGACCGTCCATCCGCAACGCGTACCGGTAAAGCCTGCGGTCTTGGAGAGACTGCAGATCTCGATCAGACAGCTTCTCGCTCCCTCGATCTCATAGCCCGAATGCGGATAATCGCCGCTGATGTAGGATTCGTAGGCCGAATCCAAGAGAATGAGCGAGCCGGTCTTCAGCGCGAACTCCACCCATTCGGTGAGCTGCTCGCGAGAATAGACGGCGCCCGTGGGATTGTTGGGCGAGCAGAGATAGATCAGGTACGGCTTTTCCTCCACGCCGCTCGGCATCGGCAAAAAGCCGTTCTCGGCGTTCGCCTCCAAAAGGGTCGCCTTTCGTCCGCTCATGAGGTTGCTGTCCACATAGACGGGGTAGACCGGATCGGGGATCAGGATCTCATTGTCTCCGAAAATATCCACAAGATTTCCGATGTCGCTCTTTGCTCCGTCGCTGACGAAGATCTCCTCGGCGTCGAGCGCCACGCCCATGCGCGCGTAGTAGTCCGCGATGGCGCCTCTGAGGAAGCTGTAACCGTACTCGGGTGCGTATCCGCGGAAGGTATCCGGATCCGCCATTTCATCCACCGCCTCATGCATAGCCTTGATGACCGATTTCGTGAGCGGAAGCGTAACGTCTCCGATACCAAGACGAATGACCTTTTTATCGGGGTTGGCCTCGCTGTATGCTCTTACGCGCTTGGCGATATCGGAAAACAGATAGCTTTCCTTGATGTCCTGAAAATGCTCATTGATCCGTATGTTCATAGTTGTAAACTCCTTCATAAACCGTTTGAGCGCGCCCCGTCATGCGAACGCGCATATTTTCATCGCATACGATCGTCAGGTCTCCGCCGCGCAGACGAACCGTGATCGCCTCTCCCGCCTTGCAGATCCCGTTGACGACCGCCGCCACCACGGAAGTCCGATCGTAGCCATG
>JAZSKO010000004.1:0-1990 GCA_045534875.1 Eubacteriales bacterium
TGCCGGCGCGTATAAGGCAAGCGATAACAACAACAGCGACAACCCCGACGGAAACGGATTTTTCAGCAACAACGTGGTCTACTTCAAGCGCAACGAGTCCTTCCTCTTGGGATGCCCCAAGATCGAGAAGGTGCGCTATCAGGTGGTCAGCTCCACCAACGCCATCAGCGTTCTGGAAAGCGGAACGGTGCATTTCGTAACGCCTCAGTTCACCCAGAATAACATCGACCGTCTCAACTCTCTCGCCGCAAACGGTATTCAGAAGACCTACACCGATCAGCTCGGCTACGGTTACATCGGCATCAACGCCGGTAAGGTCCCCAACATCAATATCCGTAAGGCCATCATGAGCGCCATGAACACCAGCCTTGCCCTGAGCTATTACAGCACGGGTATGGCAGAGACCATCTACTGGCCGATGTCCACGGTCAGCTGGGCATACCCCAAGGCGGACGACGGAAGCAACAGCCGCGACAACCTCCACGAGTATCCTGCCATCAACTTCAACGATGCCACCGCCAAGGAGTCGATCCTGCACTACATGGAGCTGGCAGAGGTCTCGGCAGGCGACCCCTCGCTCACCATTAAGTTCACCATCGCAGGCGCATCGGCAACCGATCACCCCGCTTACCAGACCTTCCAGCACGCGGCTGAATTGCTCAACGAGTGCGGATGGAACATCGAGGTGGTTCCGGATACCCAAGCCCTCACCAAGCTCAGCTCCGGCTCTTTGGCCGTTTGGGCGGCCGCATGGGGCTCGACCATCGACCCCGACCTCTATCAGGTCTACCACAAGAACTCCACCGCAACCAGCACCTATGCTTGGGGATACCGTGAGATCCTGAGCAACGAGGGCGCGTACCCGGAGGAGAACCAGATCCTGAAAAAGCTCAGCGAGAAGATCGACGAGGCGCGTGAGACCGAGGATCGCGCAACCCGTATCGCGCTCTATGAGGAGGCGCTCGGCTACATTCTCGACATGGCGGTTGAATTGCCGGTTTACCAGCGTAAGGTGCTCTACGCCTACAACGCGAACGTCATCGACGCCAACACCCTCCCCACCGAGATCAATCCCTACACCTCTCCGCTGGATCACATCTGGGAGATCGGCTTCGCAGAATAAACCGAATTGAGGGAAGGACATGTTTAAGTATATACTGAAAAGACTTGCCCAGTCTATCCTGATCCTGCTCGGCGTATCCCTGATTATCTACATTTTGGTGCGTTGCATGCCCTACGACTACGTTTCCAACAAGATCGCGGCTCTGCAAAGCAACACCTCGCTGGATGCTACGGCGATCCAGAATATGTACGATATGTACGGCCTGTCGGACAATTCCTTCTTGGGAATTTTGAAGGGATATTTCAGCTGGCTGGGCGCGCTCTGCCGCTTCGACTTCGGTAAGAGCTTCGTCTACGGTGATTCGGTGCTGACCGTCATCGTGGATCACATGGGCGTTTCCTTCGCGGTCTCGCTGATCGCCACCGTGTTTGAGTTTCTCATTGCCATTCCGCTCGGCATCACGGCGGCAACCCACCAGTACTCCCTGCGTGATTACATCGTCACGATTCTGGTCATGATCGGAATCTCCTTGCCCTCCTTCTTCTTCGGTCAGGTCCTCAAGGATCTCTTGGCCATGAAGCTGGGATGGTTTCCGCCCTCGGGACTTGTGGACGCCTCCAAGGCGTTTTCAGGCCTCTCCCTGCTCGGCGACTACCTGCGGCATATGTTCATTCCGATCCTGACGGTGGTCATTTTGAGCATCGGAGGACGGATGCGTATGACCCGAACCAATATGCTGGAGGTGCTGAACTCGGATTACATCCGCACCGCGAGAGCAAAGGGACTCAAGGAGCGTGTGGTCATCTACAAGCACGCGTTCCGCAACACCCTTATCCCGCTCGTTACCTCCCTGGCAGGACTTCTGCCGTCGCTGTTTTCCGGAGCGATCATCACCGAGCAGGTCTTTGACCTGCCCGGTATCGGAAA
>JAZSKO010000133.1:0-4593 GCA_045534875.1 Eubacteriales bacterium
ATGCTCAGCACAACGTCGATCTGAACGCCCATCGCGTCCAACGCCTCAGCCTGAGGGATGGAACGGGGGAAGCCGTCCAGAATAAAGCCGTTCTTGCAAGCATCGGATGCGAGATATTCCTTGATGATCCCGATCACGACCTCATCGGGCACGAGCTTACCGGCGTCGATATACGACTTTGCTGCCAGACCAAGCTCCGTTCCCTCCTTGATCGCCGCGCGGAGGATATCTCCGGTTGCGATGGCGGGAATGTTGTAATGCTCGGAGATCTTCGCGGATTGGGTACCCTTACCCGCTCCGGGCGCTCCCATTAAAATCAGATTCATGGTTATGATCCTTTCCTGTTGGTTTTCGCCTGGGGATGATTAGTCAAGGAAGCCCTTGTAGTTACGCAGCTTCATCTGCGCCTCGATCTCGCGGACGGTCTCCAAAATTACGCCAACGGCGATGAGCAGCGAGGAGCCGCTGAATGCCATCGAGGTAAAGGAGGGGACCAGAGCGCCAACGATCATCGGCACACCTGCGATCACGGCCAGGAACACAGCTCCGATGGTGGTGATGCGGTTCAGGTGCTTCTTGATATAGGCTGCGGTCTCGCTTCCGGAGCGATAGCCCTTGATCGATCCGCCGTTGTTCTTGATGTTGTTCGCCACCTCTACGGGGTTGAAGGAGATCATAATGTAGAAGTAGGAGAACGCAAACAGAAGAACAAAGTACAACAGGATATACACGGGAGTGTTTGCTCCGAAATAGTTGGTAACGACCTTGTAGAAGCCGCTGGTGGGGCTGACAAAGCCTGCGATGGTGGGGAGGATCGACACGATCGAGCTTGCGAAAATGATGGGCATCACGCCTGCCATGTTCATCTTCAAGGGCAGGTTGCTGGACTGACCGCCGTACATCTTGCGGCCAACCACCTTCTTCGCATACTGGATGCGGATACGCTCCTCGGAGTTGGTGAACCAAACGATCAGACCAACGGTCACGATCGCCAATACGATGGAAAGAACCACCTCAAAGATTCCCAACGCCAATCTCCATCCGGTGAGCCATGCGCCCATCGAATCCTTCATCATTCCGATCATGGAGGTCAGCATTGCGCCTCCGCGGGAGATGATGTTTGCAAACAGGATGATCGAGATACCGTTGCCGATTCCGTGCTGGTTGATGCGCTCTGCCATCCACATGATGATCGATGCGCCTGCGCAGAAGCAAAGTACCATAACCACCCATGCAAGGTAGTACATAGCGCCGCTTGCCTTCGAAACGACAAGGAAGCCGTTTACGTCAAGCAGCTTCACGTAGCCGAACGCGGTGATCAATGCCAGCGCGACGGTTACGATACGGGTAATGTTGTTGATCTTTTTCTTACCCTCATCCCCTTCCTTGGAGAGCTTCTCCAACGCCGGAATGGCGATGGTGAGAAGCTGCATCACGATGGAAGCAGTAATGTAGGGCGAGACGGACAACGCAAACAGCGAGGCTTGCTCAAATGCACCGCCCGAGAACAGGTTGACCATACCGAAGATGCCTTGCGTCATCTCCGCGATCATGGATTGCTGACCGATCAGGTCAACGTTTACAAAGGGAACGTAAAGGTTTGCACCGATCCGATACAAAAGGATGATCATGATCGTGAACAGAAGCTTCTTCCGAATGTCCGGGATCTTCCAAGCATTCACGAAGGTCTGAACCATCTCGTTCATCCTCAAGCTCCTCAGGCCGCCCTTTCTTTCTTTGCGGGCTTTCTTTTCGGGAGTCGGATTAGGATTGTTAGACTTCATCCCTTATCCCTCCTCTACCTGTCCGCCTGCTGCCTCAATTTTTGCCTTTGCAGTTGCCGAGAAGACGGCAGCTCTAACGGTCAGTTTCTTGGTAAGCTCCCCGTTTCCGAGGACCTTCAAGCCGCTCATGGGCTTGCGAATGATTCTTGCAGCCAAGAGCATATCCAGATCAACCACGGTTCCGTCCACAAAGCGATTCAGATCCTGAACGTTCACGATCGCATAGTTGGTGGCGAAATTCTTGTTGTTGAAGCCTCTCTTGGGATGCTGTCTGTAAATCGGGAACTGTCCGCCCTCAAATCCGGGTCTGACACCGCCGCCGGAGCGAGCGTTCTGACCCTTATGACCCTTTCCGGCGGTCTTGCCGTTTCCGGAACCGGGGCCTCTGCCTTTGCGCCAAGCTGCCTTTGCGGAGCCTGCTGCAGGACTGAGTTCATGAAGTTTCATCTGCGTTTCCCTCCTTATGCGTTTTCTACGGTCTCAACCGAAACCAAATGTGCCAGAACTCTTACCTTGCCGGCGAGAACGGCGTCATCTGCATGCAGGACGCTGTCACCAACACGGAGGAGTCCAAGGGATTTTGCAGTTGCCTTCTGATTCGGCTTTGCGCCGATCAGGCTTTTCGTCAGTGTCACTTTTTTCATGATCTGCACCTCCTGCTCAACCCTTTACCTGGTCAACCGGGATGTCGCGAGTTCTTGCAACTTCCTCAGCCGTACGCAGCGCCTTCAAGCCCTCCATGGTTGCCTTGACAACGTTGGTGGGGTTGTTGGAGCGCAGGCACTTTGCGCGAATGTTCTTAATGCCGGCGGCCTCGAGTACGGCACGTACCTTACCACCTGCAATGATACCGGTACCGGGAGCGGCAGGCTTCAAAAGAACCTTACCTGCTCCGAACACACCGATCACCTCGTGGGGGATGGTGGTTCCCTTCAGGGCAACCGCTACCATATTCTTCTTTGCATCCTCGATTCCCTTGCGGATCGCCTCCGGAACCTCGGCTGCCTTTCCGAGTCCGACACCGACATGGCCGGCGCCGTCTCCGACTACCATCAGCGCTGCGAAGCGGGCGATACGTCCACCCTTAACCGTCTTGGATACACGGTTCAGCGCAATGAGCTGCTCTTTGAGATCATGCTCAGCGGGATTAAACTTTTCCATTTCTTTCCTCCAAATTATTCAATAAACATTCCGTTTGTTGAACAGTGTATAAACCGGAAAATCAGAACTTCAGGCCGCCCTCGCGAGCGCCTTCAGCCAGTTCCGATACACGTCCGTGATACAGGTAGCCACCACGGTCAAACACGACCTCGGTGATGCCCTCTGCAATCGCTTTCTGAGCAATCATCTTGCCGATCTCTCTTGCGGCAGCCTTGTTGCCACCGTTTGCGGTAAAGCCCTGTCCGAAAGTGGAAGCGCTTACCAAGGTCACGCCCTTCACATCGTCGATGATCTGCGCGCTGATGTTCGCATTGGAACGATATACTGCCAGGCGGGGACGCTCTGCAGTACCCGAAATCTTGGCTCTGACTCTCTTGTGTCTCTTCAAACGAGCCTTGTTTGCATCTTTTCTCGATACCATGTCACTTCACTCCTTTCAATTATTTGCCCTTACCGGTCTTTCCAGCCTTGCGGCGGACATACTCATCGGCATACTTAACACCCTTGCCATGGTAAGGCTCAGGCGGTCTCTTTCCACGGATCACAGCAGCCATCTGGCCAACCTTCTGCTTGTCGATACCCTTTACGATGATCGTATTGGAATCTGGCACCTCAAAGGTGATTCCGTCCTCCTCGGTGATGCAGAACTCAGCCTGCGGCAGACCGGTGGAGACGAGGGAGTGACCCAAGTAGAGCTGAATGGTCTTGCCCTGCTTAACGACCTTGTAGCCGACGCCAACGATCTCCAGCTTCTTGGAGAAGCCCTCGGTAACGCCAACGACCATGTTGTTCAGCAGTGCTCTGGTAAGTCCATGAAGGCTTCTGTCTTCCTTCTCATCCGTGGGACGGGTGACGATCACCTGGTTGTTCTCAACCGTGATGGTCATGCGCTCGCACAGCTTCTCGGTGAGCGTTCCCAGCTTGCCCTTGACGGTTACAACATTGCCCTCGGCAACGGTAACGGTAACGCCTGCGGGAATCGCGATCGGCATTCTTCCAATTCTAGACATTTCAAATACCTCCCGTTCCGATTACCATACAAACGCCAAAACTTCGCCGCCGACATTCAGCGCGCGAGCCTTGTTGCCTGTCATGATACCCTTGGATGTGGAAACGATTGCAATGCCGAGACCGTTCATTACGCGGGGCATATCCTCGCAGCCTGCGTAGATACGGAGGCCGGGCTTGGATACGCGGCGAATGCCACGAATGACCTTCTGCTTGCCATCGAGGTATTTCAGGGTGATGCGGATCACGCCCTGCTTACCGTCGTCGATGATCTGGTAGGACTTCACATAGCCCTCCTCGGTCAAGATCTCTGCGATTGCTTTCTTCATGTTGGATGCCGGAATGTCCACGGTCTGGTGCTTTGCGTTGTTTGCGTTGCGGATCCGCGTGAGCATATCGGCGATTACGTCTGACATTTGCATTTCAAATTCCTCCTTGATGCAAGTTATATTTTTCTTGCTGCCGTCCCTTCGGCACGGCGGCGTATCGGCGGTTAAATCCAACAGCCTGCGGCTTCGTCTAATTTCCTGCCGATAGTTGGGGGTTTTGTTTTTTGCTTCCCGGAATTACCAGGATGCCTTCTTTACGCCCGGAATCTCGCCCTTGTATGCGAGGTTGCGGAAGCAAATACGAAGTCGGA
>JAZSKO010000231.1:0-8639 GCA_045534875.1 Eubacteriales bacterium
TAAGACCGCTTGGCCTCCGACTTCGATGCTGGTCTTCATCACCACCGACTGCGCCATCTCCCCCGCCCTTCTGCAAAAGGCTCTTTCGGGAGACATTGCCGACACCTTCAATATGGTGAGCGTGGACGGCGATACCTCCACCAACGATATGGTCACCGTTCTGGCAAACGGCTTGGCCGAGAACCCCGTGATCACCTCCGAGGGCGAGGACTTCGCCGCCTTTATGAAGGCGCTCAACACCGTGACGGTGCATCTCTGCCGTTGCATCGCCGCCGATGGTGAGGGCGCGACCAAGCTGCTCGAATGCAAGGTGACGGGAGCCTGCTGTGTTCCCACTGCCAAGGTCGTGGCCAAGAGCGTGATCTGCTCCTCTCTGACCAAGGCCGCCATGTTCGGCGCGGACGCCAACTGGGGACGCATCCTCTGCGCCATCGGATACAGCGGTGCGGACGTGGATGTGAACAAGATCGACGTTTCCTTCCGCTCGCGTCGCGGCGAGATCGCCGTTTGCCGAGGAGGCACCGGCGTGGACTTCTCCGAGGAGAAGGCAAAGGAGATCCTGTTGGAGGACGAGATCGAGATCCTGATCGACCTGAATTCGGGCAACGCCTCCTCCACTGCGTGGGGCTGTGACCTCACCTACGATTACGTGAAGATCAACGGAGACTACCGCACCTGATGCGGCATTTCGGATAGGAGCAACCATCATGGATATTACCAACGCACAGCGCGCCAAAATTCTGGTACACGCGCTTCCCTTCATTCAGGAATACACGGGAAAGGTGGTTGTCGTCAAGTACGGCGGCAACGCCATGATCAACGAAAAATTAAAGGACTCGGTGATGCGGGATATCGTGCTTCTCTCGCTGATCGGGGTGAAGGTCGTCTTGGTTCACGGCGGCGGTCCTGAGATCACCGAGATGCTGGGCAAGATCGGCAAGGAGAGCGTCTTTGTGGACGGCCTTCGCGTGACCGATCGCGAGACCGTGGACGTGGTGCAGATGGTGCTGGCGGGCAAGATCAACAAGAGCCTCGTCAACCTCATCCAGAACAAGGGCGGCACGGCAATGGGTCTTTCGGGCATGGACGGTCACATGATCGAGGCACGCGTGAAGAACGAAAAGCTGGGATTCGTGGGCGAGATCACCAAGGTCAACGTCCGTCCCATTCTGGATGTCATTGAAAAGGGCTACATCCCCGTGGTCTCCACCGTGGGATGCGACAGCGAGGGCAATGTTTACAACATCAACGCCGACACCGCCGCCGCCAAGATCGCGGGCGAGCTTCAAGCCGAGGCTCTCATCTCGATGACCGATATCAGCGGGATCCTGCGCGACAAGGACGATCCCTCCACCCTCATCCCCCTGATCCGCGTGGAGGATGCGCCTGCGCTTGTCTCCGAGGGCGTCATCAGCGGCGGTATGCTCCCGAAGGTGGAGTGCTGCATCAACGCCATCAACTGGGGCGTGAAGAAGGTCTTTATCCTCGACGGCCGCGTGCCGCACGCCATCCTCATCGAAACTCTCACCAACGAGGGTATCGGAACCATGTTTATCAAGGAGTGAGCATCCGATGAATACAAGAGAAAAGGACAGTCTGTTCGTAGCCAATACCTACGCGCGCTTCCCTGCCGTGATCACACGGGGACAGGGCTCGCTCTGCTACGATGAGAACGACAAGGAATACATTGATCTTTCCGGCGGCATCGCCGTGAACACCTTTGGTATGGCCGACGAGGGCTGGGTGGAGGCGGTGACGCGTCAGCTCGGTCTTGTTCAGCATACCTCCAATCTCTACTACACCAAGCCCTGCGCCGACCTCGCGGAGGCGCTCTGCACCCGCACCGGTATGAAAAAGGTCTTTTTCTCCAATTCGGGAGCAGAGGCCAACGAATGCGCCATCAAGGTGGCAAGACGCTACGCCGCGCAAGCGCACGGAGCCGATCATTTCACGATCGTCACGCTCAAAAACAGCTTCCATGGCCGCACACTCACCACGCTGGCCGCCACGGGACAGGATGTCTTCCATCAGGATTTCACCCCCCTCACGCCCGGCTTCGTTTACGCCGAGCCGAACGATCTGGCCGACGTGGAGCGCCTTTTGAACGAAAACCTCTGCGCCGCCGTGATGATCGAGGTGGTACAGGGTGAGGGTGGCGTCAATGCCCTCGATCCCGCCTTCGTGCAGGGCGTTGCCAAGCTCTGCCGCGAGCGCGACCTGTTGCTCATCACCGACGAGGTGCAGATCGGAAACGGTCGGAGCGGAAAGCTCTACGGCTATATGCATTACGGGATCACTCCCGACGTCGTGACCACCGCAAAGGGTCTGGCGGGCGGACTTCCTCTGGGCGCGACCCTGCTTGGCGAGCGCGTGCAGGATATCCTCACCCCCTCCTCCCACGGCTCGACCTTCGGTGGCAATCCCGTTTGCTGTGCGGGGGCGTTGCACATCCTCTCTCGCTTGGACGACGATCTGCTTGCAGGCGTTTGTGAGCGCGAGGCCTACATTCGCCGTCGCTTGACGGGAGCGAAGGGTGTCAAGAGCGTGAGTGGTCTTGGTCTGATGCTTGGCGTGGAGACCGAAAAGCCCGCGAAGGAGGTCATTGCCGCCTGCATGGAGGCAGGACTTCTGGTGATCTCGGCAAAGACCAAGGTGCGTCTGTTGCCTGCTTTGAACATCCCGATGGTGCTTTTGGAAAAGGCCATGGATATCCTCACGGCGGCCTGCCGTCCCTGATGATCCCGCGTCCCCTACTTTCACGACTTAATGAAAAGGAAATAAAAAGGCTATGAACTTAGTTGGAAGAGATTTTTTGAAGCTGCTGGACTATACCCCCGAGGAGATCGCCTACCTCATTGATCTGGCGGCAGACTTGAAGGCAAAGAAGAAGGCGGGCATCCCCCACCGTCTTTGCGAGGGAAAGAACATCGCCCTCATTTTTGAAAAGACCAGCACCCGTACCCGTTGCAGCTTTGAGGTCGCCGCGCGTGACCTCGGTATGGGTTGCACCTATCTCGATCCCACCGGCTCGCAGATCGGCAAGAAGGAGACCATCGCCGACACCGCGCGCGTCTTGGCAGGGATCTACGACGGGATCGAATACCGTGGCTTTGGTCAACAGATCGTGGAGGAGCTGGCGGAATACGCAAGCGTCCCTGTCTGGAACGGTCTGACCGATGAATTCCACCCCACCCAGATCCTCGCCGATTTTCTGACCATCCGCGAGCACTTTGGCTCGTTGCAGGGCATTCGCTTCGTTTATATGGGCGACGCGCGCTTTAACATGGGCAACTCGCTCATGGTGGGATGTGCCAAGATGGGCATGCACTTCACCGCCTGCGCGCCCCGCCGCTATTTCCCCGATCAGGCTCTGATCGCGCAATGCGAGGCGATCGCCAAGGAGACGGGGGCAACCCTGCGCTTCTGCGAGGATCCCGCCGAGGCAGTGGCTGGCGCGGACGTGATCTATACCGACGTATGGGTCTCGATGGGTGAGCCTGTGGAGGTCTGGGAGGAGCGCATCCGTGAGCTGTCTCCCTATCAGGTCAACCAAGCGCTCATGGATCTGGCATCCGACCGCGCGGTCTTTATGCATTGCCTCCCCGCCTACCACGACAACAAAACCACCGTGGGACGCGAGATGTGCGAGCGCTTCGGCAGAGATTCTATGGAAGTCACCAATGAGGTCTTTGAGAGCGAGCGCTCGGTGGTCTTTGCGGAGGCCGAGAACCGTATGCACACCATCAAGGCCGTGATGGCCGCCACCTTGGGAGGCTGATCCCGTGAAAACGCGGTATCTCGTTTTGGAAAACGGCGCTTGCTTTGAGGGCTTGGCGCTGGGAGCCGACGGAGAGAGGATCGGCGAATTGGTCTTTCGTACCTCGGTCACGGGCTATATGGAGGCTCTGACCGATCCTGCCGTATATGGTCAGCTCCTGATGGAGACCTTCCCTCTCATCGGCAATTACGGAAGCATTGAGCAGGACACGGAGGGGCCTTGCCGCGCGTTTGGCTATGTCATGCGCTCCTGCTGTCAATCCCCCTCCAATTTTCGGAGTGAGGGCGATCTCGATACCTATTTGAAGGAGAACGGCGTGGTGGGGATCACGGGCGTGGACACACGCGCGATCACGCGCCTGTTGCGCCAGAGTGGCGGCATGAACGCCATGCTCACCGACACGCCGCCCACCGATCTCTCCGCTCTTGTCGCTTATCGCGTAAGAGGCGCGGCCGAGGCGGTCTCCTGCAAAGAACCCTATACCCTTGCCGCCACGGGAGACACTCGCTACCGCGTGGCGGTTCTTGACCTTGGATTGACGCGCAGTCTTGCCAAGGAATTGACCGACCGCGGCTGTGAACTGACGGTCTTCCCCTGCAACACCAAGGCCGACACCATCCTTGGCGGCGGCTTTGACGGCGTCCTTCTTTCGGACGGCGGCGGAGACCCCCATGAGTCGGCGGATCGCATCCGCGAGGTGGGGCTTCTGTTCGGACGCTTGCCCATCCTCGCCGTTGGACAGGGGCATCTTATCCTGGCTCTTTCGCGCGGCGCATCCTGCGAGAAGATGAAGCAGGGTCACCGAGGCGCGAACCAGCCGGTTCGGGATCTTGCCCACGGCATCACCTACATCACCTCCCAGTTCCACGGCTACACCGTGGTGACCGAAACCGTACGGGAGGGGGAGGTGCGCTTCTACAACGTCAACGACGGCGGATGCGAGGGCATCGACTACGGCGCGTCGGGCGCGCTTTCCCTGCAATTCCGTCCTGTCACCGAGGCGCTTCCCCGTTCCTCGGGAGACCTGTTCGACGAATTTCTTTTGAAGATGGGAGGTCGCTGATATGCCGTTGGATACAAGGATTCAGAAGGTTTTGGTCATCGGCTCGGGCCCCATCGTCATCGGGCAGGCCGCCGAATTTGACTACGCCGGCGCGCAGGCCTGCCGCGTGCTTCGCGAGGCAGGCGTGAACGTGGTGCTGGTGAACTCCAACCCCGCCACCATCATGACCGACCACGCCTTGGCGGATGAGATCTATCTCGAACCGCTCACGGTGGAATCGGTCAAGCGCATCATTGAAAAGGAACGCCCCGACAGTCTTTTGGCGGGTCTTGGCGGTCAGACGGGTCTGACCTTGGCCATGAAGCTCTCCCAAGAGGGCTTTTTGGACAAAATGGGGGTGCGGCTGATCGGTACGAACGTCGAGGCCATCGACAAGGCCGAGGATCGCAAGCTCTTTAAGGAAGCCATGGACGCCATCGGCGAGCCGACCATTCCCTCGGACATTGCCTCGGATGTGGACACCGCTCTCGTCATTGCCGAGCGGATCGGCTACCCCGTCATCATTCGTCCCGCCTTCACCCTCGGTGGCTCGGGCGGCGGCGTGGCATATACCCGTGATGAAATGAAGCAGGCCGCCAAGACAGGTCTTGACGCCTCCCCCATCACGCAGATCCTCGTGGAAAAATACATCTACGGCTGGAAGGAGATCGAATTTGAGACCATGCGCGACGCCGCAGGAAACGTGATCGCGGTGTGCAGCATGGAGAATCTTGATCCTGTTGGCGTGCATACCGGCGACTCGATCGTGGTCGCGCCCGCCCTCACCCTTTCCTCCCGTGAATTCGGGATGCTCCGGCAGGCGGCTCTCAACATCGTTTCCTCCTTGAACATCGTGGGCGGCTGTAACTGTCAGTTCGCCCTTGATCCCGTGAGCTTCGACTATGCCGTGATCGAGGTCAACCCGCGCGTTTCGCGCTCCTCTGCCCTCGCCTCCAAGGCGACCGGCTACCCCATCGCCAAGATCACCACGAAGCTGGCTCTGGGGTATACCTTGGATGAGCTTCCCAACGATATCACCAAAAAGACCTCGGCCTGCTTTGAGCCGACCGTGGACTACGTGGTGGTAAAGTTCCCCAAATGGCCCTTTGATAAATTCGTTGGCGCGTCGCGCCGTCTGGGTACGCAGATGAAGGCGACGGGCGAGGTCATGTCGATCGGTTGCTCCTTCCAAGCCGCCCTGATGAAGGCAATTCGCGGCGCGGAGATCTCGCTCGACACCCTCAATGCCGCTCCCGTGGACGACCGTCCCGTTTTGGAACGCTTGGACGATCGCGACGATCGTCGCATCTTCACGGTCTTTGAGGCCTTGAAGGCAGGGGTCTCGATGCAGGAGATCCACCGCATCACGCGCATCGACCCTTGGTTTCTCTCCTGCTTGCAGGAGCTGGTCGACTTTGAAGCCTCCCTGCAAGGCGGTCTGACGCCCGCTCTCTACAAGGAGGGCAAGCGGCTCGGCTACCCCGATCGCGCGCTCTGCCGCTTGGCAGGGATCAAGTCCCTGCCCGATGGCTTCCATCATCGCGCCGCCTTCAAAACGGTGGACACCTGCGCCGGTGAATTTGACGCGCTGACCCCTTATTTCTATTCCACCGCCGACGAGGAGTGCGAGGCGCGCAGTCATCCCCGTTCGGGCAAGCCCGTGGTCATGGTGCTCGGCTCGGGACCGATCCGCATCGGTCAGGGAATCGAGTTCGACTATTCCTCGGTCCACAGCGTTTGGACCTTGAAGGACATGGGCTATGACGTGGTGATCGTGAACAACAACCCCGAAACCGTCTCGACCGACTACGACACCGCCGACCGTCTCTACTTTGAGCCCTTGACCGAGGAGGACGTGATGCAGATCATCGAGGTGGAGAAGCCGGTCGGCGTGGTGGGGGCCTTTGGCGGACAGACCGCCATCAAGCTCACCAAGTTCCTCGACGAGCACAATATCCCGATCCTTGGCACGTCTGCCGAGGGAATTGATCTGGCCGAGGACCGCGAGCGCTTCGACGCGCTTCTCGAAAGCCTTGGGATCGCCCGTCCCAGCGGTATGGGCGTTCGCACCCTGCAAGAGGCGCTGAACGCCGCCGAGCAGCTCGGCTATCCCGTTCTGCTTCGTCCCTCCTACGTGATCGGCGGTCAGAACATGACGATTTCATACACGAAAGAGCACACCGTTCGTTATATGGAGACAATCCTCTCCGGCGGCATCGACAATCCCGTTCTTGTGGATAAGTATATGCCCGGTACGGAGCTTGAGGTTGACGTAATATCAGACGGTGAGGATGTGCTTATCCCCGGCATCATGGAGCATATCGAACGTGCAGGTGTACATTCCGGCGACTCCATCGCAGTGTATCCGCCTTACAACCTCAGTGACAAGTTCCTTGGAAAGATCTGCCGCAGCTCAGAAAAGCTGGCTCTTGCTCTCGGTACAAAAGGACTTGTGAATATCCAGTACCTGTTCTACGAGGACGAGCTTTATGTCATCGAAGTAAATCCCAGAGCATCGAGAACCGTGCCGTATATCAGTAAGGTTACGAATGTTCCCATGGTTGATCTTGCATCAAAGGTTATGCTCGGAGCAAAGCTTCGTGATCTCGGCTACGGAACGGGACTGTACAGAACGCCGCCGTACTATGCGGTAAAGGTTCCCGTGTTCTCCTTTGAAAAGCTCAACGATGCAAACTCGATACTCGGTCCCGAAATGAAGTCCACCGGCGAAGTCCTCGGCATAGGTAAGACAATGGCGGAAGCGCTTTATAAAGGACTGACCGCGGCGGGCTTCTCCGTTCCTCAGCAGAAACAGAGATATACCACCGGCGTGCTGATCAGTGTTGCGGAGAACGACTACTGGGAAATCACCTCAACCGCAAAGCGATTCTACGATCTCGGTCTGAAGCTTTACGCAACCAGCGGAACTGCGGCTGCGATCTCTCAGATGGGCATTGACGTTGAGTCCGTGGAAAGCGAGGGAATCATACCTCTCATTGAAAGCGGAAAGCTCAGCTATATCGTGTACACCGGGGCAGTCACCGACTCAACCATGGGCGACTATATCGTGCTTCACAGACGCGCAATGCAGCTTGGAATCCCCTGTCTCACCTCCATCGTCACAACAAACGCTCTTGCCGACATCATTGCAAGCCGTTTCAACGGACTGAACAAGGAGCTTGTGGACATCAATGCAAAGCGGCCATGGAGACAGAAGATCCGCTTTACCAAAATGCACTCCTGCGGCAATGACTATATCTTTATCGAGAATTTCGACAATTCCATCACCTGTCCCGAATCCCTCTGCGTGAGCCTTTGTGCAGAGCATTACGGAATCGGAGCTGATGGAATCGTACTCATCGAAAAATCCGTAAAGGCTGACGCAAAGATGCGAACCTTCAACCGTGACGGAAGCGAGGGCAAGATGGCGGGGAACAATATCCGCTGTGTTGCGAAGTATCTCTATGATAAGGGATACGTACGCAGCGAATTCATGACGGTGGAAACTGCGGCAGGCGTCCATCAGCTGAGACTGTTCCTGCGCGACGGCAAGGTCAGCACCGTATCCGTTGACATGGGTGTTGCTCAGCTTGAAACCGAAAAGATTCCGGCAGTCGCTGATACTCCGGCAATGATCGGCTATCCTCTGGAAGTGGGCAGTGAGGTTTATCCCGTGACCTGCGTATCCATCGGAAATCCTCACTGCGTTGTATTCCGCGATAATATCGATGTGCTGGATCTCGAGAAGATCGGTCCCATGTTCGAGTATTCGGAAATCTTCCCGGAAAGAGTGAATACCGAATTCGTCCGCGTGGTGAA
>JAZSKO010000270.1:0-4075 GCA_045534875.1 Eubacteriales bacterium
CGCACTTGTGCGCATCCAGTAGTATTAGGGCTATGCCCGAAACTGAAATACCCCCCGTTTTACGGGGGGATATTTATTTGTGTGGGTCAGATCGTGAGTTCGCCCACGTAGTACTTTTTCTTGCCTCTGCGAACCACCAGATACTTGCCCATCAGGCAGGCGTCTGCGTTGATCTCCATCGTCGGATCGCTGACCACGTCTCCGTTGACCGTGAGCGCTCCGTTGGAGAGGAACTCCCTCGCCTCACGCTTCGAGGTGCAAATGCCGCTCTGTACCAAAACGTCGGCCAAAGCGCCTCCCGTGGTCTCAAAATGCGGTACGTTCCGCAGTCCCGCCAACAGGTCGCGAACCGGGATCTCCTTGATGTTCCCCGCAAAGAGCTGCTCGCTGATGCGTACCGCTTCCTCAAACGCGCCCTCTCCGTGGAGGTCGTTCAGGATCTCTCTCGCCAATACCTTCTGCGCGTAGCGACGCTCGGGCGCTGCGTTGTGCTCGGCCTCGATCGCCTCGATCTCCTCGCGGGAGAGGAAGGTGAGACGCTTGAGGTACTCGATCACCATCTCATCCTCGGAGTTGAGAAGGAACTGGTAAAGCTCATAGGAGCTGGTCTTGTTCTTGTCCAGCCAAACGGCGTTGCCCTCGCTCTTTCCAAACTTGTTGCCGTGCGCGTCGGTCACAAGAGGCATGGTCAGAGCGTAGACCTCGTCGCCCGTGGTCTTGCGGATCAGCTCGATTCCCGTGGTGATGTTGCCCCACTGATCCGAGCCCGCCACCTGCAGATCCACGCCGCGCGTCTCGTGCAGATGCTTGAAATCAAGACCCTGAATGAGCATATAGGAGAACTCGGCGTAGGAAATACCGCTCTCCATCTGACGGCGAATGTGATCCTTGGAGAGCATGTAGCCCACGTTGATATACTTTCCGTAGTCGCGGAAGAAATCAATAATGTTCAGATCCTTCACCCAGTCGTAGTTGTTCACCACCTCATAGGGGAAGATGCTTTGAAGCTGTGCTTTGAGACAATCGAAATTGTGCAGGATCTCGTTTCGATCCGAGAGCTTGCGCTCCACGGTCCCTCTGGGGTCGCCGATGAGTCCGGTCGCCATACCAACTAGCAAAAGAGGGGTGTGACCGGCCGCGGCGAGGCGACGGGTGATGAGGAAGGAGGAATAATGCCCCAGATGCAAGCTATCGGCCGTGGGGTCGGTGCCGATATAAAAGGTCATGCCGCCCGCATTGAGCTTATCGATCAGATCGGGGCTGGAAATATCTTGGATCAGCCCTCTCCATTTCAAATCTTCGTAAAGTGTCATCTGAGGAAAATCCTTTCTGTGAAAAAAACTTCGTTACCGTACATTATAGCACGAAGGACGGGCTTTGTCAAGAAAAACAGACGTATTTTTGTTGGGGTATCGAAAAGAAGCCCGTCCCAAGATTGGGACGGGCAAGGAAGAACCGTTTATTCCTCCCAGATCAGTACGGGATATTTGCCTGCCACGGCGAGCCATTCCTCCTGCGACCACGAAAGAGTCTCAAAGAGGAAGCTCTCGCTTTGCAGGTTGGCCAATGTCTCGGCTGTACCGTCGGTGTTGGAGGGGGTGTAGTTAGTGGAAGCGTTTTTGTTGTAGTAGCACTTGAAGGTGGTGCTGCCGCTGTTGGCAAGGCCTACGAAGTAGCCGAAATTGGTGTTGTTGTTTACTTTCAGTGTTACATCGCAGAAACATTTACTTACGATTGCACCACTGCGATTATCAGCAACAAATCCGGCTTTGTCATGTACCGTGGCGGTATCAATTGCTCCCATAGCATAACAACTGGAAATTGTTCCTTCGTTAACGGAGACAAACCCCCCTATTTCACTATTTCCATTGGAACTTGTGGATTTCACCGTGGTGTCGTAATCTGAGTAACAATTACTGATTTTTCCATTATTTTTCTCAGTAAAGCCGCCCACCCAAGCATAATCAAAATTGTTATTCAACTCAACAGTTCCTGTTGCAAGGCAAGAATCTACGTTTCCTCGGTTTTCTCCGACAAAGCCGCCGAATAATCCCGAACCGTATGGACGACCGTGGTTTCCTGTTTTTTGGGTGGTGCAGGATAGTAATGCATTTGAATTAGCTTTACTCTTGGAAATATTGCCAGTAGATTGGTTGATGCCCACAACACCACCTATCTCAAGTTGAGCACAAGGATAAGGGCCCTCTGGATTCGTGGAAGTATCTTTTCCGGTGGCAATCGCTTTAAAATCCAAAGATGTATCTGTCGCAATTTTCAATAATGTTCCTGTATTCGTTCCTACCGCACCGCCAACGACCAATCGGCTATAAGAATATAAATCAACGGATGTTGTAAGTTTGATTTCGGCCTTTCCCCCAATATCTGCTTGAACGGAACAGTTTTCAATTCGACTGGTATTGTTGCCAGCCAAACCACCTGCGTAGGAGGTATAGTCCACGGCCGTAGTAACATCAAAGAGGAAAGCATACGACAAAATTGCATCTTTTATGTGGCAGTTCTCAATCGTTCCCCGGTTCACGCCTGCCAACGCACCTGCTGTGAAGGTTGCTCCAGTGGTGGAAACCGAGAAGGAGAAATCCGACAAGGTGAGGTTTTGGATCGTTCCCGAATTCGAGCCGAAGAAGCCTGCTTGGTAGGCTGTGGTGGAAATGGTGAAATTGGAGATGGTGTGTCCCTCGCCGTTCAGAACGCCTGAAAAATACGAGATCGGCGTCCAAGAGACACCCTCCATGTCGATGTCGTTGACAAGGTAATACTTTGCCGCCGTGTTGTTCTTGATGGCCACCAGATCCTCGACATCGTAGATCGGAATGCTCTCGGAGAACTTGGCGTAGAGCGTGGTGTCGGCCTCAAAGGAGTGGTCGAATGCATACACGGTGGTGTATTCTGCATCGGTGTACCAATCAAGGAAGAAGAAGCCGGATTTCGTGGGGGCTGTGGGTGCTCTCGGAATGTCACCAACGTAGTAGGTCTCGTCCGCGATCTCCGTGCCGCCGTCCGTGTTGTAGGAGAGCTTGAATATGTTGGAAACGTAGGAGGCCTTCACGGTCAGGTCGGCGGTCACGCTCGAGAAATCGGTGTCCCAGCCAACAAATTTCAGCTTGTCGATCGTGGGAGCGATGGGAGCGGTCGCCGCTGTTCCGTGATCCACGGTTTGGATTTTGAGGGTCTTTCCGTCGTTTCCGAGGAAGGTGACCTTGTGGGTGTTGATCTGCCATCTGGCGATCAGATCCACGTCGCCCTTGACAGGGGTCGTGGTGGTGAAGATGCCGTCCACTGCGCTCTCGCCCGTGAACCAGCCGAGGAAGGTGTAGCCCTCGCGCGTGGGAATGCTGAGGGGAACCACCGCGCCCGCAGGCACTTGCACCTCTGCCGCATAGCCCTCGCCTGCCTCGCCTCCGTTGAGGTCGAAGGTCACCGTGTAGGTCACGAGCGCGCCGCTGATGAGATCGGCCATCCATTCCTCCTCCGAGCCCTCGTAGCCGTAGATCTCGCAGTAGATCTCAAAGGCGGATTTTCCGGTTGCGCCCTGCTTTCCGGTGTCTCCCTTATCGCCTTTATCGCCCTTGTCTCCTTTGTCACCCTTATCGCCCTTGTCACCCTTTTGGCCGTTGGTCACGGTGAAGGTGGTGGTAGAGCCGTCGGTGAAGGTGACGGTGTAGGTGTCGACAAGGCCGACCGTGCCCGTGCGCTTGATGCTCGCAATACCGTTGCCATCGTCGCCGGTATCACCCTTGTCGCCTTTATCGCCTTTGTCGCCCTTGTCGCCTTTGTCTCCCTTATCTCCCTTTGCACCGTTGGTCACGGTGAAGGTGGTGGAGGTACCATCGGTAAAGGTGACGGTGTAGGTATCGACCAGATCCTTGGAGTCGGTGAGTGTGACGCTCTCGATGCCGTTTCCGTCATCTCCGTCATCGCCCTTGTCTCCTTTGTCACCCTTATCTCCCTTTGCGCCGTTGGTCACGGTGAAGGTGGTAGAGGTACCGTCGGTGAAGGTGACGGTGTAGGTGTCGACCAGATCATTGGAATCGGTAAGCTCGATGCCGGCGATGCC
>JAZSKO010000207.1:0-2455 GCA_045534875.1 Eubacteriales bacterium
CTTTTCGTAGTGTTCTCTCTTACGAAGCTCGGCGAGGATCCCGGAACGAGCGGTTGCACGCTTAAAGCGACGGAGTGCGCTGTCAAGAGACTCGCCTTCCTTAACTCTGATTTCTGCCATGTTTATCCCTCCCTCCGCCAGTAAACGGATGCTTTCGCAAGCCTTTGCTCGCAAAAACTATCTTTTAAAATTATACACGATTTTTGATCCGATGTCAAGCCCTTTTTCGAATTTTTTTCGATTTTTTCGTACTTTTCAGGCTTGCTCCTCGATCCTCTCCAATTCGTCAAAGATCGCGCGGATCTCCTCGATCGAATTTGCCGTCATCAGGCGTCCTCTTGCGCTCGCCGCGCCTCGGATGCCGTGGACGTACCAGCCCATGTGCTTTCTCGCCTCCGCGATCCCCGCGCGTTCGCCTTTTTCCTCCACCAAGGCTCTCGCGTGCTCCTCGGCCACCGCCAGCCGTTCCTTGGGCGTGGGAGGGGTGTAGGGGCTTTCCTCCATGGCGTGGACGATCTCGTCGAAGATCCACGGATTTCCCTGCGCGCCTCGGGCAACCATCACGCCGTCGCATTCGGTTTCGGAAAGCATCCGCAGAGCGTCCTCTGCTCCGAAAATGTCCCCGTTTCCGACCACGGGGATCGACACGGCCTGCTTTACGTCCCGGATGATCCCCCAATCGGCACTCGGCGCGTACATCTGCTGTCGGGTTCGTCCGTGGACGCAGATCATCGCCGCGCCCGCCTGCTCCAGTCTCTTGGCAAGCTCGACCGCGTTGATGTGCTCGGCATCCCAGCCTGCCCGTATCTTGACCGTGACCGGCAGAGAGACCGCTCTGACCACGGCGGCAACGATCGCCTCCGCGCGTTTGGGGTCCTTCATCAAGGCGCTCCCCTCTCCGTTTCCCACGATCTTCGCCATGGGGCATCCCATGTTGATGTCGATGGCCGCGGGTGGGATCTCGCCGCAAGCGCCCAGATAATCTCCGCTCTCCAACAGGCTCGCCGCTCTTGCCATGAATTCCGGCTCTGAGCCAAAGAGCTGCACCGCCATGGGATATTCGTCCTTCATGACTGCCGCCAAGGGTGCGGTTCGGATCCTTGCCTCGGTTGCGGGACGCTTGCAGGCCTGCTCATAGCAGAGCGCTTTCGCCGATACCATCTCGCTGACCGTATATTCCGCTCCGTACCGCCTTGCCATTCCTCGGAAGGTGCGGTCGCTCACCCCTGCCAAGGGGGCAAGGCACAAGCCCTTTTTCAGCTCGACCGCTCCAACTTTCAGTCCTGCCACGCGCATCCCTCCTTTTTTCGTTTCTTCTGCTATTGTACCATATCTCCCCCGAAAATGCAAGTGCTTTTTTGCTCTCTCCCTCCGAAAAAACCGTTCGATCGGATCGGACACGCGCTCGCCTTCCTCGTCGTCTTTCGCTGTTTCTCACGTCTGCTTTCCTTGAAATAGGGTCTTTTTAGGGGGATGCGGTCGCTTTTTCCCGTCCTCTTTTTCTTGACTTGTCCCGCTTTCTTTGGCATAATGAGACTGGGGAAGGTCTGTTCCCTTCCCGATTGCAAACAGAAAGGACGTTTTCCCATGAAATCCTCCGGCCAGCTTTTGATGATCGCTTTGGCGATCGTATTCACGATCGCGCTCGCCTTGACGGTGGCCATGATCTGTCTTTCCGCCGTTCAGACCGAGACTCCCACGCCCGACACCACCCAGCCCCCCGACGCCCCTCCCTCGCTCACCTCGCCCGATGTGACGGTTGGCGTGCTTCTCCCTCCCGAGGACCCGATCGTGACCGAGGATCTCGGCAACGGGCTTCTGTTTGAGAGCATGGGTGCCGGTGTTTGCCGCCTTTCGGACATTGGTTCCTGCACCGACGCCTTTGTTGTGATCCCCGACTCCGCTCCCAACGGTGACCGCGTGGTGGAGGTTGCCCCTAAGGCGTTTTACGGCTGTGACGGCATCTCCGCGATCCAGATCCCCTCCACCGTCAAGCGCATTGGCGAGCTCGCCTTCGCGAACTGCCCGAACCTGATCTACATCTCGGTGAGCGAGCAAAATCCCGCCTACCGCGATCTCGACGGCGTTCTCTACTCCGCCGACGGACAAGCCCTCATCCTCTATCCCCCCATGCATGGCGGCTCCTCCGTTCGCATCTCCTCCTCGGTTTCCACGATCTCCGAGATGGCCTTCTATCGCTGCTCCTACCTCACCACCGTTCACTATGGCGGCTCCGCCGAGCAATGGGAACGCATCCTCATCGGCTCGAAAAATTACAGCCTCATCGCCTCTGCTGTGGTGTTTGAGAGGTAAGAAGACCTTGGAGGGGAGACCCCTTCGCGGCAAGGTGCCGCTCCCAATGATCGGGGGATGTAAGCGAAAATCTTCCGCTTCATACCCCGATGGGAATGCTATCAAAACATAGCAAAGGGAAAGAAAGAGTCTCCCCTCCAAG
>JAZSKO010000130.1:0-2929 GCA_045534875.1 Eubacteriales bacterium
GAATGAACCATAACATCGAGCAACAATTAGAGGAGCAGGGCTATTACGTCAGCACCACCGTGGGCTGGGGCATGTGGCCCATGCTACGCAACCGAAAGGACCGCATCATCCTTTTGCCAAAGGGTGAGGAACGCTTGAAGCGGCATGATCTGCCGCTCTACCGTCGCCCTGACGGAAAGTACATCCTGCATCGCATTTTGCGCGTCAAGGATGGGGAATACATCATTCGCGGAGACAATACCTATCGGTTGGAGCACGTACCCGAGAGCTGGATCTTGGGGTACGTGTCGGAGTTTTACAGAGGCGGTCGTCATATCACCTCGGATTCGCGCCTGTATCGGGTGTATATCGTCGTTTGGCGGCTGTTGTTCCCCTTTCGCTTCGTGGCGTACCACGCTTTGCGTGTGGTCTATCGGCTGTGGAAGCGCCTTCGGGGAAGGAAAACCGAATCGAATTAAATTATCGAGGACACAGGCATGATCAGAGTTGAGAACATTTGGGTGGATCATAACCGCCTGCAAAAGGACGCGCGCTTCCGCATTGTCGAGAACGATGCTCCTGTTTTTTCGTGGAGCGTGACCTCCAATCGCGAGGGAGACTATCAAAGAGCCTGCCGCGTCACGGTTCGGCATGAAAACGAAACACTCTGGGATTCCGGATGGGTGGAGCAGAGGGAGCAACAGATCACGTGTCGCGCCTCCGCGCTTCCCAAGGAGGGAAGGCTCACGGCTTCGGTGGCGGTTCGCGGAGTACAGGACGAGAGCGACGCAAAAGAGGAGCATTTCTTCCTCTCGGGACTTGCCTCCTATACCCCCACGTGGATCGCGCCGCCCCAGGACAAAAAGGAGAGCGTTCCCCACTTCAAAAAGGAATTCGACATTGAAAAGCCCGTAAAGCGCGCCACACTCTATATCAGCGGCATCGGCTATCATTCGCTTCTTTTAAACGGACAAAGTCCCTCCGATAGCCGGTTGGATCCTCTTGTCAGCGATTACAGCAAGCGCGTGTATTTTGTGATGTATCCCGAGGCCGAGCAATTCCTCACCCAAGGTAGAAACGCCATTGCCGTGTGCGTGGGCGAGGGATGGAGACGCAACGAGGGCCGGTATCTGGACGGCATCAAGGATCGCGCGATCGAGATGTTTGGCAGACCGCAGCTTGCCGTTATCCTGCATCTGGAATACGAGGACGGAGACAGCCAACTCGTCACCACCGACGAGAGCTGGAAGGTCGGCTACGGAGGAATCCAACAAAGCAATCTGTTCAACGGTGAGATATTCGATGCAACGGCCGACAGACCGAGATGGTTTGCCGTGGGAGGAACACCATCCGATTTTAAAAACGCCGTATGTGTCGAGCCCCCCTGTAAAACCGCCAACACCGCCCTTGTGCCGCCCATACGGGAAAGGAAATGCTACCGTCCCGTGAGCATCGTGCGGCTTGGGGAAGCGGAGCATCTGGTGGATTTTGGACAGAACATGGCAGGCGTGGCGCACTTCCGTCTGCCAAAGGGGCTTTCCAAAGGGCAAGAGATCGTGTTGCGCTTTGCCGAGATCTTGGAGACCGACGGGCGCATCAGCCGCGCCACCCTGCGACACGCGGCGAACGAGGATCGCTACATCGCGTCGGGAGACGAGCGCGATCTTGCCGTCTGGCAGCCGCTCTTTACCTATCACGGTTTCCGATACGTGCAGGTGAGCGGCGTGGAGCTGTTGGATCGGGAACAGATCAAGGCGGTTGCGTTCTATACCGACGTGGAGCTGGAAAGCAGCTTCACCTGTGGAAACGCGCTGGTCAATCAGATCCAAACGCTCATCAAGCAAACTGAAAAGGCCAATATTCACGGCATCCTGACCGACTGTCCCCAACGGGACGAGCGCATGGGCTGGATGAACGACGCCACGGTGCGCTTTGAGGAAACGCCCTATCAGTTCGACGTCGGTGCGCTCTTTCCGAAGGTCGTGGGCGCCCTGACCGACGCGCAGGGCGAAAACGGTGCCATTACCTGTACCGCGCCCTATGTCTACGGTTGCCGTCCTGCCGATCCTGTTTCCTCGTCCTTCCTGCTCGCGGCCAAGCAGGCCTACCTCTACACGGGCAACCTGTCGGTGATCGAGCAGAACTTCGAGGCCTTTTGTCGGTGGCAGGATTGCCTGTCCACCTATGAGCAGGACGGCATCCTTCCGTACACCGTTTACGGAGATTGGGCAGCCCCCGTCTATGCCTGCGTCAACGGAGAAAAGACCGACAACGCGGTGAAAAACCTCTATACGCCGGGCGAGTTGATGTCCACGGGCTACTATTACTACAACGCGCGTCTGCTGGCGGAGTTTGCGACGCTTCTCCAACGCAAGGAGGACGCCGACCGTTACCGCGCTATGGCCGAGCGGATCCGAGAGAATATGCTTGCCAAATGGTGGGATCCCGAAACGGCGCGCATGGCGAGCGGCTCGCAGGGCTGTCAGGCCTTCGCGCTCTGGCTGGGGATTTTGCCCGAGGACAAACGAGAGGCGGCGGCGCGAGTGCTTCACGAGGATCTGGTGGCGAGAGACTATAAAATCACCACAGGAAACCTCTGCACGCGCTATCTCTACGATGCGCTCACCGAATACGGATATATCGAGGATGCATGGCGGCTGATCACCTCCGAGCGCTATCCCTCGCTTGGGTATATGATCCAAAACGGAGCCACCACCATCTGGGAGCGGTTTGAGTTGAAGCGGAACATTTCCATGAACTCGCACTGTCATCCCATGTACGGAGCGGTCGGCTACTGGTTCTATGCCTACCTCGGCGGTATCCGCTTTGAGGGGAAGGCCTGCGAGAGAGCGATCATAAAGCCCTATTTCCCAGAGGGACTCACCACGCTTTCCGCTGTGGTGGAGACCGTGAAGGGGCAGGTGTCGGTCAAATGGATGAAGCGGTGGGG
>JAZSKO010000159.1:0-3998 GCA_045534875.1 Eubacteriales bacterium
CGCAGTAAGCAAAGAAAAAGGATTTTCTGAAACAGAGGAAAAATTGCGATGAAACAACAGTCTAAAGGTTCGAAATCAGGGCAAACATGTGGTCACCCCAAAATCGCCATTTTTGTGCAAAAAGTATAAAAAACAGCCGAAAACAAGTCAAAAATGGCTCGTTTTCGGCTGTTTTTTGGTCGAAGTGGCGGGACTCGAACTCGCGGCCTCCAGTACCCGAAACTGGCGCGCTACCAACTGCGCTACACCTCGTTTTGATGATTTTTATGCGATTTTCTGTAAGTGGTCAAACATGTGGTCAGACCACTTACATCGGGACAATTATTAAATTAGGTACTGCCAAAATAGTCAGTGTTTTCAAGGGTTTTCGGCTCTTCTCGAAAATTCTACGCCGAGAACGGTGATTGAGTCCCGAACGTAGCGCTCTACCAAGCTGAGCCACACCTCGATGGTGTTTTTTTCAATTTTTTCTGTAAGTGGTCAAACATGTGGTCAGACCACTTACATCGGAAATTTTATAAGATTGGTTACTGCCAAAATATGCAGTGTTTTCAAGGGGTTTCGGCGGTTTTGTAAATTTTACGCTCGTAATCGGCAATTTGCTCCCGAACCAAGCGCTCTACCAAGCTGAGCCACACCCCGATTATCACCTGAACAGTATATCACAATTCCTGTTCTTTGTCAAGAGGTTTCCCCAAATTCTTTGCAATTTTCCATTTTCTCGCCTGCACCAAGCCACAGACATCTATCCTATGCATAGAAAAACCACTTGACAGGAAAAATCCTTTATGCTATAATAGTAAGGATAGGTTTGCGCGCAGGATTTCGTGATTGCAGAGCGCGCAGTTGGAGGCAACAATGAAACGGTGGTTTTCTTTTCTTTTGTGCATGACGTGTCTGCTTTGCTTGCTCACCTCATGCGTCTATATCGGTAGTGGAGCGGCAACCGCGCCGTCCTCCAACACCCCGACCGAAACAGAGCCCACTCCCACCCAAGCCCCCGTCACCACCGAGGAGGAGCCCCTCCCCGAGCCGACCACACCCGTCACGCCTGCCGAATCGGGGTCTGCCGAGATCCCCAATCAGCCAGATGACGGTCACACCAAGCTCTATTGAGCATCGCGAAAACAGGGAAGGAGGGAAGCGGCTTGCTCAAACGCTTTCTGTCGTATTACAGACCCCATTGGAAGATCTTTGTTTTGGATATGCTGGCGTCTCTTGCGGTTGCCATGATCGGGATCGTCTATCCCATCGTCACGCGAAAGATGCTCAACGAATTCATCCCCAATCGGGAATATCAGCTTGTGGTGCTGTTTGGCCTCTTGCTTCTGGGCATTTATTTCATTCGGATGCTGCTCAACTATTTCATCCAGTACAAGGGACACGTTATGGGAACGCTGATGCAGACCCAGATGCGAACCGATCTGTTCCGTCATCTGCAAAAGCTGCCCTTTCGGTTTTACGATGGCCATGAGACGGGAAAGATCATGTCCCGCATCACCAACGACCTGTTTGAGATCACCGAGCTGGCGCATCACGGACCGGAAAATCTCATCATCTCCACGATCTCCATCGTGGTCTCGTTCGTCTATCTTTCCACCATCAACATCTGGCTGACCCTCATCATTTTCGTTTGTGTCCCCTGTTTGTTGCTGGTGTCCACTGTCCTGCGAAAGCAGATGCGAAAGGCCTTCCAAAAGGAGAGAGCCGCGGTTGCCACCATCAACGCCTCGGTGGAGAGCAGTGTATCGGGCATCCGTGTGACCAAGGCCTTCACCAACTCCCATGTGGAGGAGGAAAAGTTTGAGGCGGGCAATCAGGAATTCACCGAGTCCAAGCGCGAGGCCTACAACGCCATGGGAAAATTCCATTCCGGCACATCCTTCATCACCGACGTCTTCAACGTGGTGGTGCTGATCGCGGGAGGCCTGTTCCTCTATGCGGGGAAGATCCAGCTTGGCGACTATTCGGCGTTTATCGTGTCGGTGGGGCTGTTCATCACCCCCGTGACCACGCTCATCAACTTCATGGAGCAGTACCAGAAGGGCGTGACCGGCTTTGAGCGATTCTTGGAGCTCTTGGATCAGGAGCCCGAGCGCGACGCACCCGATGCCATCTCGCTTGACCGTGCGCGGGGCGAGGTGGAGCTGAGGGATGTGACCTACGCCTACGACGGCGAGCATGACGTGTTGGATGGCGTGAGCCTGAAAATCCCCGCAGGCAGTACCTTTGCCTTGGTTGGCCCGTCGGGCGGCGGCAAGACCACCATTTGCCATTTGATCCCGCGATTCTATGAGTTGAACCAAGGAGCGATCTTGGTGGACGGCATCGACATTCGGCGCATCACGGCGGAATCGCTGCGTAAAAACATTGGGATCGTTCAGCAGGACGTGTATCTGTTCCACGCCTCCATCCGCGATAATATCCTCTACGGTCGCCCCGACGCCACCGAGGAGGAAATGATCGAGGCGGCAAAGAGAGCCAATATTCACGACTACGTCATGACCCTGGAAAAGGGCTACGACACCCAAGTGGGTGAGCGCGGCGTGCGGCTCTCGGGAGGACAGAAGCAGCGCATCAGCATTGCGCGCGTCTTTTTGAAGAATCCCCCCATTCTGATCCTCGACGAGGCCACCAGCGCCTTGGATAACGCCACCGAGCTGTTGATCCAGCAGGCCCTGGATAGCCTTTGCAAGGGAAGGACCACCATCGTGGTGGCGCACCGTCTCTCCACCGTTCGCGCGGCCGACGAGATCGCGGTCATCCGTGAGGGACGCGTGATCGAGCAGGGAACGCATGAAGCCCTTTTGAAGCAAAACGGAACCTATGCAGAGCTTGCGAGCCTGCAACAACGCCTCATGGGTGAGCTTTGATGCACGCCGTGCGGTGAAAAATGAGAAAGAAGGACAAAACAATGAAACGAATTGGGATCTGTCTGGTAGTGCTTTGTCTCCTTATGGGGGCGGTCTCCTGCCAAAATACGGGAGGCGAGACGCCTGCCGTCACCACCGCGCCCACCACCGAAAAGCCCACCCGTCCCTCCACCCCCCAAAAGGAGAACGTGGAGTTCACCGTTACGGTGAAAAGCGAGGAAGGAGTGGCGTTTGAGGGCGTGGTGATCACCTTTTCGCAGGAGGGTGAGGTGATCGAGACCTTCGTGACGAATAAACAGGGAACCGCCACCAATACGCTCGAGGAGGGCGAATACGAGGTCTACGTGCTGGATTACCCCACAGGCTTTTTGCCTGATCAAAGCAAACGGAATTTGACCGTGGACAAGGATCACAAGAGCCTGTTGATCCAAATGGAGGACATCTCCCCCAACGGAACCGAGGAGCGTCCCTATGTATTCAACGATGAGGAGGCCTCCTACACGATTCCTGCGAACACCACCTACTACTTCATTCTCCGAGGCGGTGTGAACCGCAAGCTGCGCGTGGAGGGTGAGAATTTCACGCTCACCATGAACGGACAGACCTACACGCCCGAGCAGGGCGCGGTTGCGGTGGATATCATCACCGAGGATTCCAGAGACATGGTCATGTTTGCGCTTGTCAATGCGTCGTCTGCAGAGAACACGCTTCGCCTCGTTGCCGCCTCCAAGCAGGGAACGGCGGAAAATCCCTTTATTATGGATTCCTTGGAGCATGATTATACCGCCCAAGTTGCCGACGGCGAGATCGTCTACTATCAATGGACGGCCGACGAAACCTGCATCCTGCGGGTCTATTCCGAGAATCCCCACAACAACATCGCGCTCAATAATCTCACCACCTCGCGCGTCTCGCCCTTTACCCAAGGCAAGAGAAGCGAGTATTTGGCCGTGAACGAGGGCGACGTGATCCAAGTGGCGGTCGCCACCACCAATACGGGCTCGGATACCACCTCCCTGACCTTCGCGCTTGACTTCTACGGAGGCACGGAGCAAAATCCGTTGCAAGTAGATCCTGCCGATATCGAGGTCACCATTGCCCCTAACGGCACCTACTGGATCCGCA
>JAZSKO010000179.1:0-2772 GCA_045534875.1 Eubacteriales bacterium
CCACCTCGCGCGTCTCGCCCTTTACCCAAGGCAAGAGAAGCGAGTATTTGGCCGTGAATGAGGGCGACGTGATCCAAGTGGCGGTCGCCACCACCAATACGGGCTCGGATGCTATCTCCCTGACCTTCGCGCTTGACGTCTACGGGGGCGCGGAGCAAAATCCGTTGCAAGTAGATCCTGCCGAGATCGAGGTCACCATTGCCCCTAACGGCACCTACTGGATCCGCATCATGAGCGCGGGAACGCTGACCGTCGGCGGAAGCGACGTTACCCTGTCGAAGGACGGTAGCGACATTCCCGCTGTCAATGGCGTGTATGAGGTGACGGTCGAGGCGGATGACATCCTCTGCCTGACCAACGGAAAGAGCACCGACAACAAGGTGGTCATCGAGCTGAAATAAGAAACGATCTGATAGAACGTAAGAAAGGAAGGATGCGCTTGTGAAAACGGCATCTTCTGAAACCAAACTACGCCTGATCTGGGGGATCGCGCTTTCGGTCGTGATCGTGATCACGGGGATCGCGCTGGCGGTATCCTGTGTAGCGATCTACAAAAGCGGCCCGTCTCCCTTTTCCAGAGAGGGAGTGGGGCAGGCGCTTTTGCGTCTGCTACCCCTGTTGATCCTTTGCGTGCTCGGCGTGATCGGTGGGGGCGTGCTTGCCCTTGTCCATCCGAGCCGAGAGGGGAAGCTCCGTGGGGGTATGCCCCCCTCCAAAATGCTCGAACGCTTCTACAAGGGCTACTCCATAGAAGAAAACGAGACCCTGCAAGCGGCTTGGAGAGCGAGAACCAAATGGAAGCGCGTGGCGTGGTGCTATGCCGCGGCGGTGGGGCTTTTATCGGCCTTGCCGTTCCTGTTGCACCTGACGAACGCGAGCCATTTCACCACCGAGCATTTGAATCGGGATATTCTGTTTGCCTGCCTTACAGCGCTCCCGTTCGTCTGCTTTTTGGTCGGCATCTGTGGGCTTTTGCTCCCGTACGTCAGCGAGCTGCGTGACAAACAGCTTCTGTCCGAGATCAAGGCGGCCGTGGCGGCAGGGACGCTTCCCAAACGCGACGCGGAGGCGGTAGAGACGCCGAAAAGCCGCACACGTCTGTGGGGAATTCGCATCGCGGTGCTCGCGGTGGCGGTTCTGTTCATCGTTTTGGGAATTTGGAACGGCGGTATGCGTGATGTGCTTGAAAAGGGCATCCGCATCTGCACCGAATGCATTGGATTGGGTTGACGGTATGAAGACGGAAACGAAAGAAAAACGAACGAAAAAGGGCTGGTTAAGAGCCCACCTGCCCACAAAGCGGAGGTTGATCCAGCTCTACGCGGCTCTCTTGTTCAACGCCAACCTCAAGGGATTTGGCAACGGACGGATCTACCGAGGACCGCTGAAAAACATCTGCACCCCGGGTCTGAACTGCTATTCCTGCCCGGGCGCATCCGGCTCTTGCCCCTTGGGGGCGTTGCAGAATGCGCTGGCAAGCAGTGGGGCGCGCGTGCCGTACTACGTGTTCGGCATCATCCTGCTCTACGGCTTTCTGTTCGGCCGTTGGATCTGCGGCTTTCTCTGTCCCTTTGGCTTGGTACAAGATCTGCTCTATAAGATCAAAACGCCCAAGCTGAAAAAGAACCGCGTCACGCGCGCGTTCTCCTACTTGAAGTATGTCATCCTTGTTTTGCTTGTGGTGGTCTTTCCCCTGTTGTACGCGTTTCGGGATTTTCCGCTACCGAGCTTTTGTAAGTACATCTGTCCGGCAGGAACGCTGGGAGGCGCGATCGGATTGCTTTCCAATTCGCTCAACAACGACCTCTACGCCATGCTGGGGCCGCTCTTTACGTGGAAATTCGTTCTCTTGGTGGTCTTTGTGGTGGCGTCGGTGTTTCTTTACCGCTTCTTCTGTCGGTTCTTCTGTCCGTTGGGCGCGCTCTACGGTCTGTTCAATCGCATCTCGCTCTTGGGCGTGAAGCTGGATCGACCCACCTGCACCGATTGCGGGCTCTGCAAGAGCCGATGCAAGATGGATATTCGAGAGGTGGGCGACCACGAATGCATCAGCTGTGGCGATTGTGTTTCGGTGTGTCCTACGCAGGCCATCACATGGAAGGGCGGACGCGTGTTCCTCGCTCCGAACGAGATCCCCGACAGGGCGGGAGAAACGGCGACGGCCGACGAGGAAGGTCGCAAGCGCATCCAAAAACGCAACCGCGTGGTGCGAATCGCGGTGGGCGCGTCGATGATCGCGCTCTTGGCGGGTGCGTTGATCTATTACAACGTGGTGGATAAAGTCCCCGTGGTGGAAGCCCCCGCGCCAACGCCGCCGACCTCGGACGGCGGAGAGCCGACCCCTGTTCTTGGAAACACGGTGGGAAGCCTGTGCTATTCGTATGAGTTGCAGAAATACGGAGAGGGTGGCGGTGTTTTCTCGGTGGAGGAAACGCGAGGAAAGATCACGGTCATCAACTTCTGGGGAACGTGGTGTACGCCGTGTGTGGCGGAGCTACCGCATTTTGATCGGATCGCGAAGGAGTACGGCGACACGGTGGAGGTAGTGGCGATCCACTCCACGTACAGCCCCGAGGACGTGCAGGCCTATATTGACCGTAGCTTTGCGGACTACACGCTGACCTTCTGCCAAGACGGAGAGGACAGCGCCTACTACACGATGCTGGGCGGTCGAGACACCTATCCCATGACCTTGATTCTGGACGAGGACGGCGTGATCGTTTACGTCAGACAGGGCTCTATGACCTATGAGCAGCTCAAATCGATAATCGA
>JAZSKO010000045.1:0-1584 GCA_045534875.1 Eubacteriales bacterium
ACCCCGACGTGGAGGTGCTGATGGGTACCTCCACCGCAGGCATCGCGCATGCCGCCATCACCGCGCATCTGATGGATCTTCCCATGGGATACGTTCGCTCGGGTGCAAAGGATCACGGCAGACAGAACCAGATCGAGGGTAAGCTCGAGCGGGGACAGAAGGTGGTCGTGGTGGAGGATCTGATCTCCACGGGCGGCAGCGTGATCGAGGTGGTCGATGTTCTGCGCGAGGCGGGCGCCGAGGTGCTGGGCATCGTGTCGATCTTTACCTACGGTATGGCAAAGGGAATCAAGCGTCTGGCAGAGGCAAACGTGAAGAACGTCAGCCTGACCAACTTCGACGTGATCGCCGAGATCGCCGCCGAACAGAATTACATTGAAAAAGCAGACGTGGCAAGACTGATCGCCTTCCGCAACAATCCCTCGGACGAGAGCTGGATCGGGGCGTGAGTATGAAGAACGTCATCAACATTCTGGATCTCTCGGTCGAGGAGATCGAGGAGCTGATCCAAACGGCAGACGATATTCTCGCGCATCCCGAGGACTATGCCGAGGTCTGCCGTCACAAGATTTTGGCAACGCTCTTTTTCGAGCCGTCCACCAGAACGCGCCTCAGCTTCGAATCGGCCATGCTGTCCTTGGGCGGGCAGGTGCTGGGCTTTTCGGATTCCGGCTCCTCCTCCTCGGCCAAGGGAGAAAGCGTTTCCGATACGGTGGCGGTGGTGTCGGGCTATGCCGACGTGATCGCCATGCGCCATCCTAAGGAGGGCGCGCCGCTGTTGCCGTCCAAGCATTCCCGTGTGCCGATCATCAACGCGGGCGACGGTGGACACTACCACCCCACCCAGACCCTGACCGACCTGCTCACCATCCATCACGAGCTGGGACGGTTTGAGAACCTGACCGTGGGACTTTGTGGCGACCTGAAATTCGGAAGGACTGTGCATTCGCTCATCGAGGCTATGTCGCGCTACGCGGGTGTGAAGTTCGTGCTGATCTCTCCCGAGGAATTGAAGCTGCCGAGCTTCGTCAAGCAGGAGTTCATCAAGGACAAGGGGATCGAGTACCGCCAGAGCGCCTCTCTGGATGAGGTGATCGGCGACTTGGATATCCTCTACATGACGCGCGTTCAGCGTGAGCGCTTCTTCAACGAGGAGGACTACCTCCGCCTCAAGGACACCTACGTTCTGACCGAGGATAAAATGAAGCTGGCGCGGAAGGATATGATCGTGATGCATCCGCTCCCCCGTGTGAACGAGATCTCCACGGCTGTGGACCGGGATCCCAGAGCCTGCTATTTGCGTCAGGCCTACTACGGAAAGTTTATCCGCATGGCGCTCATCATGAAGCTGTTGGGGGTGAAGAAGGCATGAACATTGATAGCATTAAGAACGGGATCGTGATCGACCACATCACTGCGGGAAAGGCCATGCAGCTCTATCGAATGCTGGAATTGGACCGCTTGGATTGCTGTGTCGCCGTCATTCAGAACGTGGCGAGCGGAAAGATGGGGAAGAAGGACATCATCAAGATCGATTCGGGTATTTGCATCGACCTTGAGGTGATCGGTTTTGTCAGCCCCAAC
>JAZSKO010000090.1:0-12955 GCA_045534875.1 Eubacteriales bacterium
GGGAGAGGACTTTTTTCCGAAAAAGTCCTCTCCCCTCCAAGGTCTTTTCCCCCCCTCAAAAATGTGAAAATTATGTAAATTTTTCAGCAATAGAGTTGTGGGGATATATATAGTATGGTATAATAGTATATATATTTAATATCGCACGCGCGTGCGAGGAAAAGGAGGCAATTCGTGTCCGAGAACCGCTATCTTGAAGAGATCCGCCAGGTATGGGATATGGTGAAGGAAGCGTTCCGACCGTCTCTTTCGGAGACCACCATCAACCTTTGGTTTGGCGACATTGAAATCTTGTCGTTTGAAAACGACATCATCACCATGGGGCTGGCGTACGACTTAAAATTTAAGATCGTGAACGAGAAGTATCTGGACGCGATCCGCGCGCATTTCTGTGAGCTGTTGGGCTTTGACGTGGCGGTGAACCTGATCTTCACGGGAACGCCGACCTCGGCCGAGGAGGTCAAGAAGACCGTGATCGGCTTGGAAAGCGAAAAGACAGAGGCAGAAACGGGCGACGCCATCCTTCCCTCCTACAATTTTGAGTACACCTTTGAGAACTTCATTGTGGGAAGCACGAACAAGTTTGCGCACGCGGCCTGCGTGGCGGTTGCCAACCATCCCGCCACCAACTACAATCCCCTGTTCATCTACGGCAACAGCGGACTTGGTAAGACCCACCTGATGTATGCCATCATCCATCGGCTTCAAACCAACAATCCGGGGATCAAGATCATCTACACCAACGGCGAGGAATTCACCAATGAGATGATCAACTGCATCGCCTCGAAGACGATGGAGGAATTCCGCGAGCGATACCGCACCTGTGACGTGCTTCTGATCGACGATATTCAGTTCATCGCCGGAAAGGTGGCAACGCAGGAGGAGTTCTTCCACACCTTCGATTCGCTGTTCAAGGAAAAGAAGCAGATCATCGTGGCCTCCGACCGTCCGCCCAAGGACATCAAGACCTTGGAGGACCGTCTCAAATCCCGCTTTGAGTGGGGTCTGATCGCCGACATCGAGCCGCCGGATCTGGAGCTTCGCATCGCCATCATCAAGAAGAAGGCCGAACAGGTGAACGTGGTGATCCCCGACGAGGTGCTCACCTTCCTCGGAGAGAACCTGCGCTCCAACATCCGTCAGATCGAGGGAGCGATCAAAAAGCTGGGAGCACTCAGCTTCCTTTCGGGCAGAGAGATCACGATGGACGTGGTGAAGGTCTGCATCTCCGAGCTGCTCGGAGGCGCGGAGCCGGTCAACGTCACGGTGGATAAGATCTTTTCGGCGGTCTTTAACAAGTACGGTGTCTCGCGCGAGGAGATCGTTGGAAAGAAGCAGAACAAGGAGATCGTGCTGGCAAGACACGTTTCGATCTTCATGATCCGATCCATCACCGAAATGTCTCTACCGAATATTGCCAAGATCTTCAATCGCGACCATTCCACCGTTTTGTCCTCGGTGCGATGGGTGGAGAGACGGCTCAAAACCGACCCCACCTTCCCCGTGGAGCTGTCCGATATCCGAAAGGACATTACGGGATAAGCGATTTTTGAAAAATCATCCAATTTCCACGGTTTTCCACTGCCTTTTGCCTGTTTTTTAAAGTTTTCCACAGACTTTTCAACAGATGTGGAAAACCGGTATAAAACCGTTGGAAAACCCTGTCGCCTCTGTTGAAAAAAGTCGAAAAAGGGACGGATTTCCAAGGCTTGCGGATTGTGGAAGCCGCGAATCGTCTACCTGTGGAAAACCGAACGGGAAGGAAGAAAAAGGCGTTTCTTGATGCCGCCGACCGAGGACTTTTCCACAGAAAAACCCAAGATCGAGTTTTGCACAGGAGGCGAAAAAAAGAGGCTTGTGAACAGGCTGTCGCAGGCGTTGAAAAGTGACCGAATACCGCGCGACTTTTCCACCCCGATCCACCGTTTTTTCACACGACAAGGAACCCTCCGACCACCCAAAAAGCGAGAGGATACAAGGGAAAATCGAGTTTTCCACATCCTCCCCAGCCCTAACTACTACGACTACCTTATTCTATCGATTCTATTCTCTCTTTCTATCTGTCGAAAGAAGGAAAAACACAAAAAAAGCAAACGGGACGGATCCGCGATCCTCCCTTCCCCTATATGATAAGAAAGGATGCTTCGTAATACGAAGAAGCATAGGTACGAACGAATGAAAATCATCTTCAACCGCCAAATGATCGGCAATGCCGTCGCCCCCTTGATGTGCTGTGTTTCGGGAAAGGCAACCCTGACCGCGATCGAGGGAATCCTGATCGACGCACACGAGGACGGCTCCTGTACCCTGACCACCTTTGATATGGAAAAGGGTATGCGGATCACCGTCAACGCAAACGTGGAGGAGGCAGGCTGCTATGTGCTCAACGCGCAGAAGTTCGCGCAGACCGTCCGCGTGATGGAGGGAGACGAGGTCACCCTTACCGTTTCGGAGAATTTGCAGGCCTGCATCAGCAGTGGAAAGTCCTCTCACCGCATGAACGCGCTGGCAGGACACGATTATCCCGCCATTCCGAGGCTGGAAACCGAGGACGGCTTCTCGATCTCGCAGGCCGCCCTGCGCGAGATGCTCTCCAAGACCATGTATGCCATGGCATCCAACGACCAGCGTCCCGTTCTGAACGGATGCTACTTCAAGGTCACCGAGGATCAGCTTCTGGCGGTCTCCTGCGATAGCTTCAAGCTGGCAAGATGCACCGTCCGTGTTCCGATCGAGAACCGCAATCAGGACGGAAGCGACCTCAAGCATTCCTTCATCCTGCCCACCAAGACAGTCAATGAGCTGTTCCGTATGCTCAAGGACGACGAGAGAGAGTCGGTCCGCGTTTGCATGACCCGAAAGAACATCGTCTTCCACTTTGAAGACAGCGTCTTCTTCTCGCGTCTGATCGAGGGAGTCTATATCGACTACGATCGCATCATTCTCGACAGCCACCATACCTTCGTGCATACCAAGAGAGAGCCTCTGATCGCCGCCTTGGAGAGAGCCGCTCTCGTTACCGAGGAAAAAGTGGCAGGCAGTGTGCGCGCGCATGTAAAGTTGGAAATCGAGCAGGGAATTTTGAAGATCTCCGCCGCCTCCACCTTGGGCAGCACCTATGATGAGATCCAGATCGACCAGGTCGGCGACGACATGGTGATCGCCTTCAATAACCGCTTCCTCATCGACAGCCTTCGCGCCTGCACCGCCGACCGCGTGAAGATCTCTCTGACCTCGGCTCTCACCTCGATCAACATTCAGCCCGAGGAGGACGTGGAGGACAAGAGTGAATTGTTCATGCTCCTTCCCGTTCGGATGAAGGAGTAAAAAGGGGACAAACATCCCTGAAAGCAAAGGGAGACCGAACGCATGCAATGCAAGACCATTCGCGTCCGCGATTTTCGGAATATTGAATATGCAGAGGTGGAGTTTTCTCCGAGCGTGAACCTCTTAGTGGGAGAGAACGCGCAGGGAAAGACCAACCTGCTCGAGGCCATCTTCTATACGGCGCTCGGAAAGAGCTTTCGCACCCAGCACGATGAGGACATGATCCGCTTCGGATGCGACATGGCCGAGATTTCGATGGATTTTTGCGATTCGATCCGAGAGCAAAACCTCACCGTTCGCATGATGCGGGGAAAAAGACGGGTGATCGAGCAGAACCATCTGCGCGTCGGGCGCGTGTCGGATATCGTGGGACAGTTTCGAACGGTGCTGTTCTGCCCCGAGCATCTGTCCCTGATCAAGGAGGGCCCGTCCGAGCGGCGCAATTTCCTCGACGTTGCCCTCTCACAGCTCTATCCCCTGTATCTGAAAAGCCTGCAACGCTATCACCAAATTTTGAAGCAGAGAAACCAGCTCATCCGTCACGCCGAGGAGGATCGAAAGACCTTTCTCGATACCGTCGAGTTCTGGTCCTTACAGCTTGCCCACGAGGCGGCGATCATCGCGAAATACCGTTATCGCTACGTCAAAGAGATCGAGCGGGAAATGGCCGCCTGCTTTGCCGATATGATGGGCGGCAGGGAGACGCCGCAGGCGATCTACCTTGGCTCGTCGGGACAGAGCGAGGAGGAATACGACAGCATGGAAACGACAGAACAGATCTACCGCACCCTGCTCACCACGCGCTATGAGCGCGAGATCGGCGCGGGAAGCACCCTGTGGGGCATCCACAAGGATGACGTGCAGATCCTGATCAACGGCAAGGAGGCAAGGAGCTTCGCCTCGCAAGGACAGCAACGCTCGCTTGCCCTCGCCATGAAGCTGGCAGAGGGAGAGGTCTGTCGCGCGATCTGCTCGGAATTGCCGGTGTTTCTGCTCGACGATGTCTTCTCCGAGCTGGATGCCTCGCGTCGGGCGTATCTGTCGGGACGGATCGAGGGCAGACAGGTCATTATCACCACGTGTGAGCCGAGCTTGCTCGGCGGAGAGAGACGGATCGTGGTGGAAAACGGTCATTACAGACAGCAGTAAGACGATTGCGATAAGGAAAACAGAATGTATTTACATGTAGGAAACAATCGAAACATTCGCCTGCGGGACGTGATCGGGATCTTTGATGCCGACAGCGCCACCGTTTCGGCGGTAACGAAAAAATATCTCTCCGCGGCCGAGGCAGAAAAGCGCTTGCAGTTTGCCTCCTTGGAGCTTCCCAAGTCCTTTCTCGTCTATCGGGACGGTCAGGGGAATTGCCGCGTTTGCTTCTCTCAGCTTTCCACGCAAGCCTTGGCGGGAAGGATCGAGGGAGGGATCGGGGGCGCGTCCGAGGGAATGCTCGACACGCTGAAAAAACAGTAAGTCCACAGAGAAAGGAACAAACATGGAACAGCAGGAACAGAATCAAGTGCAGCAGACCGAGAAGGTCTACGATGAAAGCCAGATCCAGGTTCTGGAAGGCTTGGAGGCGGTCAGAAAGCGTCCGGGTATGTATATCGGCACCACCTCCCTGCGCGGCTTGCATCATCTGGTCTACGAGATCGTGGATAACTCAATCGACGAGGCCTTGGCAGGACGCTGCAACCGCATCGAGGTCACCCTGTTGCCCGACGGAAGCGTTTCGGTGCAGGATGACGGCCGAGGCATCCCCAGCGGCATCCATCCCAAAATGGGGATCCCGACCTTGGAGGTCGTTTACACCGTACTGCACGCGGGAGGAAAGTTCGGAGGAGACGGCTATAAGTTCTCCGGAGGACTTCACGGCGTGGGCGCGTCGGTGGTGAATGCCCTTTCCGAGTGGGTGGAGATAGACAACTGCCACGAGGGAAAACGCTACACCGAGCGATTTGAAAGAGGACACGTGGCGCGTCCCTTCCGCGAGGAGGGAGAGACCGATCGCCATGGTCTTTACGTGCGCTTCAAGCCCGACGCCACCATCTTTGAGGAAACCGTGTTCGACTATGAAACGCTGCTCAAGCGTCTGCGTGAGCAGGCCTTCCTCAACGGCGGCGTGAACATCTCCCTGCGCGACGAGAGAGAGCCGCAGGAGGACGGAAGCTACCGCGAGGACGATCTGAAATACGACGGCGGTATCCGTTCCTTTGTCGAGCATATCAACTCGCAAAAGCAGTGCGAGCTGGTGCATCCCGACGTCATCTACATGCGCGCCGAGCGCGACGATTGCATCGCCGAGGTGGCGCTCCAATACAACGATAGCTACAACGAGGTCCTTCTGACCTTTGCCAATAACATCAATACCGTCGAGGGCGGAACGCATGAGGTCGGCTTTAAGACCGCGCTCACCAACGTCTTCAACGATTACGGAAGAAAGTACGGCATCCTCAAGGATAGCGACAAGAACCTCAGCGGCGACGACGTGCGCGAGGGCCTTTCCGCCATCGTGTCGGTCAAGCTCACCGAGGCGCAGTTCGAGGGACAGACCAAGGGCAAGCTCGGAAACAGCGAGATGCGTACCTTCGTCTACAAAATGGTCTCCGAAAAGCTGGCCGATTACTTGGAGGAGAACCCTGCCGTCGGAAAAGCCATCTTAGAGAAGGCTCTGGCCGCCTTCCGCGCCCGTGAGGCGGCGAGAAAGGCAAGAGAGGCCACCCGTCGCAAGGGGCTTTTGGAGGGCTCTACGTTGCCCGGAAAGCTGGCCGACTGTCAGGAGAAGAACGCCGAGTACACCGAACTGTATCTTGTGGAGGGAGACTCCGCAGGAGGCTCTGCCAAGCAGGGACGCAATTCGCGCTTCCAAGCCATCCTTCCCCTGCGCGGTAAGGTCCTCAACGTTGAAAAGACACGACTGGATAAGGTCTATTCCAATCTCTCGCTCATCCCCATCATTCAAGCGCTGGGATGCGGCATCGGAGAGGAATTCGACATTGCCAAGCTCCGTTACGGAAAGATCATCATTATGGCGGATGCCGACGTCGACGGCTCGCACATCCGCATCCTGCTCCTCACCTTCTTCTTCCGTCATATGAGACAGCTCATTGAGGAGGGACATATCTATTTCGCACAGCCGCCGCTCTATAAGATCTACAAGAAGGGCTCGAAGTACGGCTCGGAGCGGTATGCCTATTCCGAGGAGGAAAAGGAAGCGATCGTTGCCGAAATGGGCGGCGTGAACATCGAAGCCGACCGCTACAAGGGTCTTGGAGAGATGGACGCCGACCAGCTTTTGGAGACCACCATGCATCCCGCCAGCCGCACCATTTTGAAGGTGACCATCGAGGACGCCATCGCCTGCGACGAGATGTTCTCGGTGCTCATGGGAGACAAGGTCGAGCCTCGTCGCCGCTTCATCGAGGAAAACGCCAAGTTCGCGGAGAATCTGGATATTTAAACTCGAAGAAACAGTTTCCCGACTTTTTATCCGAGAAAAGGGAGGATCGAATAGCCTTCCCCTGCTGAGGAAGGCTTAGGTTCGGCGATCGTCACAGATGTGGTGGAAAACTCCCGCAAACGGAAATTTTTTACCATTTCAGCGAACATAAAAAAAGAGCGTATCCCGTTCGATTCCACTCTTATGAGAGGAGGTAGCCGTGAAGCTTTTTCGCAACAAATTTTTCATCATTTGTCTTTGCGTAGCCGTGGTGCTGGCGGGGCTTAGCTCCACCTTCGCCCTCATGGGCTACCGCGCGCTGGCAAGAGACATTGTGGGAACGGTGACAACACCCTTCCGCTGGGTGGCCTCCTGCTTTACAAACGCCGTGGAGGGCTTTGGTAAGTACGCAAGGTCACTCAATACCCTCAAAGCCGAGAACGAGGCCTTGGAGGCCGAAAACGCGGCTCTGCGCGAGCAGATCGAGCGAGCCGAGCGATTGGAGACCGAGAACGCGCGCCTGCGCGCCTACCTCTCCATGAAGGCCGAGTACCCCTCCTTTTCCTTTGAGGAGGGCATGGTGATCGGTCGGGAGGCGGTGAATTACGTCACCGTCCTCACCCTCAACCGAGGCTCGGTGCATGGGATCGAGACCGACATGGCCGTGGTCACGCGCGAGGGCATCGTGGGATGCGTGAGCGAGGTGGGGCTGACGTGGTGCAAGGTCTCCACCATCCTCGAAACCGCGCGGTCGGTGGGCGTCTATCTGCCCGAGAGCGGCGCGACGGGAATCGTCAGCGGCGATTACAGCCTCAAAAACGACGGTCTGTGCAAGCTCACCTTCTTGGAGGATGCCGACGACAAGAGCGCGCTGGTCAATCCTGGGGACGCGGTCTATTCCAGCGGCATCGGAAGCGTCTATCCGCAGGACTTAAAGGTTGGTGAGGTGGTGTCGGTGGAGATCGACCCTGCCAGCCGTACCCTTGTCGCTTTGGTGCGTCCCACCGTCAACTTCTCCGAGCCGGATCACATGATGATCCTCACAGGCTACCAAAAGGGAGCTTGACATGGCGGGAAAATATATTTTCGGAAGGATCGCGCAGGGGAGACTCCGAGCGGCAAAGTATATCCTGACGCTCTCGGCACTCTTTCTCACCGTCGCCGTCCTGCAAACGACCCTGTTCAGCGAATTCCGTATATGGGGGGTCGTTCCCGAATTGTGCTTCGTCACCCTGCTCACCGTCTCCTTCGTTTTGGGACGCGAAACAGGCGCGATCACAGGCATCGCCGCAGGCTTTCTCTTGGACGCCTTGGGAACGACGGGCATCTCGCTCACCCCTGTGTTCTACCTGCTCTGCGGATACGTTTGCGGCCATTTCACAAGAGCCATTCGCCCCAAGCGCTTTACCGCCTATCTCGCGGTGCTGGGCTGTGGGATCCCGCTCAACGCCGCCATGACCCTCATTCGGATCTGCCTGACCTATCGGGAGATCCGCTTGCTCGATATTCTGTTGCATATTCTGTTACCCGAGGCGGCCGTAACGCTTCTGTTCGGTCTGCTTCTGCACTACCCCGTCAAGTGGCTCTGTCAATGGATGAGCCGTTGATTTGTTCCGTGAGAGACTACAACCGTTAAGAAAAAATGGGAGAAAAGAAAAGTGGAAGACAAAAACCAAAAGCTGACCAGAGAGCAGGAGCTGGCTCTCTTTGAAAATCAACGGGTGGTCGACGTTGGAATGGAGAAGGAGGTTCGCAAGTCCTTTATCGAGTATTCCATGTCGGTCATCATTTCCAGAGCCCTGCCCGACGTGCGCGACGGCATGAAGCCGGGACAACGACGCATCCTCTACGCCATGTACGAGGACGGCTTGGTGCATTCCAAGCCCTTCCGTAAGTCGGCGACCACGGTTGGTAACGTATTGGGACGCTACCATCCCCACGGTGACGCCGCCGTTTACGGCACGATGGTGCGACTTGCCCAGCCCTTTTCGTTGCGCTATCCCTTGATCGAGGGTCACGGAAACTTCGGCTCGGTGGATGGAGACGGCGCCGCCGCCTACCGATATACCGAGGCGAGAATGGACAAGATCGCCGATGAAATGATGCGCGATCTCGATAAGAACGTGGTGCAGATGATGCCCAACTTCGACAACCGTCTGCAAGAGCCCACCGTCCTTCCCTCTCGCTTCCCGAACCTGCTGGTCAACGGCTCGATGGGTATTGCCGTCGGTATGGCGACCAACATCCCTCCCCACAATCTCGGAGAGGTCATCGACGCCACGGTCCACCGTATGGATCACCCCGACTGCACCGTCGACGATCTGATGCAGTTCATGAAGGGTCCCGATTTCCCCACCGCCGCCATCATCTACGGCGTCAACGGTATCAAGCAGGCCTATCTGACGGGTAAGGGACACATCATGGTGCGCTCGCGCTCTCGCATTGAGGAGGAGCATCGCCGCATCATCTTCACCGAGATCCCCTACGGCGTCAACAAGAGCATGCTCTGCGAGTCGATTGCCAACTGCGTCAAGGAAAAGAAGATCGAGGGCATCACCGAATTGCGCGACGAATCAGGCAGAGACGGTATGCGGATCGTGGTGGAGTACCGCCGCGACGTCAATCCGCAGATCCTTCTCAACCAGCTCTATAAGTACACGCAGCTCCAAGACACCTTCGCCATCAATATGCTGGCAGTGGTGAACAACGAGCCGAAGGTGCTCAATCTGATCCAGATCCTCGACCACTACATTGCTCACCAAGAGCAGGTCATCATCCGTCGCACGCAGTTCGACCTCGAAAAGGCGAAGGCGAAGGCGCACATCTACGAGGGCTACAAGATCGCGCTCGACAACATCGACGAGATCGTGCAGATCATGAAGTCCTCCAAGTCGATCCCCGAATCCAAGCAGACCCTCATGGAGCGCTTCGGACTCAGCGATCTCCAAGCGCAGGCCATCGTGGAGATGACCCTCGGAAAGCTCACCGGCATGGAGCGCGACAAGATCGAGGAGGAGCTTCTCCGCCTGCACCGTCTCATTGCCGAGTTGGAGGCGATTTTGGCCGACAACGCCAAGATCCGCGAGATCATCAAGAACGAGATGATCGCCATTCGCGATCGCTATTCCGATCCTCGCCGCACCGAGATCGTTCCTGCCGAGCAGGAGATCATTTTGGAGGATCTGATCGAGCGGCATAGCTGCGTGATCACCCTCACCCACGCGGGCTATATCAAGCGTCAGCCTGCCGACGTCTATTCGGCGCAGCATCGCGGCGGACGCGGCATCATCGGTATGTCCACCAAGGAGGAGGACTTCATTGAGAAGGTCCTCGCCGTGAACAGCCATTCCTACCTGCTCATGTTCACCAATACGGGCAAGGTGCAGGCGAAGAAGGCCTACCTCATTCCCGAGGCAAGCCGTACCGCCAAGGGACAGAATCTGGTCAACATCCTCGAATTACAGCCCGAGGAGAAGGTGACCTCCTGCATCAGCGTGCAGGAATTCTCCGACGACGAGTACCTGACGATGGTCACCCGTCGCGGTGTCATCAAGCGTACCCCTCTGTCCGAATTCTCCTACCAGAGACGGGGCGGTAAGATCGCCATTACCCTCGACGAGGGCGACGAGCTTCTCTTTGTTCACGCGACCCGCGGCGATTGCGAGCTGATGATCACCACGCGCAACGGTATGGCGGTTCGCTTTGCCGAGTCCGAGGCTCGTGTGATGGGCAGAGGCGCGCGCGGCGTGCGCGGCATTTCGCTCCGTGATGACGACGAGGTGGTTGGCGTTGCCGTGGTCGAGGAGGGCAAGGATCTGCTCTGCGTCACCGAAAACGGCTTCGGAAAACGCACCCCGTATGACGATTTCCGCGTGATGAAGCATCGCGGCGGCTATGGCGTGACCTGCTACAACATCACCGAAAAGAGCGGCAAGCTCACCGGCGTTGCCTCGGTGGACGATAGCGAGGATCTGATCCTCATTACCGACAGCGGAACCATCATCCGCACCCCCGTGGCAGGCATTCCCTCTCGCTCCCGTAGCGCGGGCGGCGTGATCGTGATGCGCCTCTCGGAGGGTCAGACGCTTGTGAACTTCACCAAGGTGGCTCGCTCCGAGGACGAGGACGTCGACGCTTTGGATGCCGAGGATGCTCCCATCGACGACGCATCCACCGACACGGTATCCGACGCCGAGACCGTCTCCGAGGCCGACACCGAGGCTACGCCCGATGAGACTCTCTGACGGGTATCTCTGACCGACGAATCCAACCGTTCTCCAACGCAAAGGAAACACGCTCTATGAAAAAAACGATCCGCTTTGGCAGTCTTCTCCTGTCTCTCTGCCTGCTCGTCTCGTCCCTCTCGCTTGTGGGGTGCGCCAACCGCGCCCCCAAGGTGGAGGATATCTACGCGCGCGTGGTGGAGCTTGTGGAGGCTTCCTATGAGCTTAACGCGGTCTTTTACGGGGAAGGTCTTCCCTACTATGACCGCAACTTAGAGATCTACGCCGATCTCTACAACGATTACGCTACCGAGCAGTACACCAAGGACTACAACATTGTCAGCGACGCTGCCATCTACCATTCGATCTCCGAGATCAAGGCGGCCGCCGAACAGGTCTATTCCAAGGAGCTTTTGGAGTCGAACATCTACGTCAATCTGTTCGATGGCTTCTTCATCCCCGGCTCGGGCGGCGTTTCCTCGGTCTCCTTGGGTGCTCGCTACTTGGAAAACGACGGCACGCTCTATATCCGCATCGACGACGAGGACACCCTTCATTCCCCCACTCCCCTGATCTATGACTACGGTACAATGAAGATCGTTCGCCCCAGCAACGCCTCTCGCGTGCTGGTCAGCATGACCGCTTGGGAGCAGGATACCCCCAACGCCCCCTTCGAAACCACCCTCGTCCTCACCCTCTCCGACCAAAACCTCTGGCTTTTGGATAAGCTCACGGTATAAAGGAAGAAGACCTTGGGGAGGAAGGACCCTTCTTAGGAAAGAAGGGGTCCTCCCTCCCCAAACCCCTCCCTCTCCCAAGAACCTCAAAAAAGGGAATCCATCGTCTTTCGATGGATTCCCTTTTTTGAGTGTTTGGTCGGGTAGGTGGTGGCTTTTTTATTTGGCGAGGCTACACGTTTTATGCGGTTGTATAGTTTTCTAAGAATAATAGCCGATTTTCCTCCCCAAGGTTTTCCCCTCCGAGGTCTTATCCCATAAATTCCTCGGCGAGGTTTTGGACGGGCATTCCTTTTTGGAGAGCCTTGCGGAGCATGGTGTACTCGCCCCCGGATTTTTGTTGGACAAACGCAATCAGGTGCTGGCAATGCTCCAGCATCCAATCGTTCCGCTTGGTGACGGCGGCGCGAAAATGCGTATTTGGAGGGACAGGAAACAGCCTGTCGTCATAATAGTCTTGGTAGCGTTCGGCGTCGCGGAAGGGATAGGGCTGAACCAACACGAGCGAGCAGGTTTCCCGACCGAGCCGACCTTGAACACGCTTGATACAGGAGGCCGCCAAAATATCGAAGCCCCCATTTCGACCGATGTAAAAGGTAACAAACCCGTGACGCAGGATCAGATCCTCCACAACCTCCTCAATACGGGTCGACAAGCCCGAAAATTCAAGAAGATCGCGCGTTCCGATAAACGCCACCGCAAACCCTTCCTTCATACCCTCCATACCGTCCTCCTAAAACAAAAAAGTGCGCTCCACGAAGGAACGCACCGAAAAAGTGTGTCCCTTTCATTGTCGCTACACAATCTCATTTCCGTCAGTGGGTATGAGGAAAAAAGGAAACACCTTTTGCTAAGGATTGTTTCCCACTGACGAAAAGCATATGCGATTGTGTAGCAAAAACAGTATAACATACTTTTTGGAAAATGTCAATTAAAGAACGGAAAAAAACAAAAAAGTTCGGCGGCAGCAAGCCCCCGCCCTACGGGTTGCATAAAATCTTATAAAAAGCAAAAACACGAAGCCCGTTTGCTAAAAACCCAACACCTACCCGACCAACCACTCAAAAAAGGGAATCCATCGAAAGACGATGGATTCCCTTTTTTGAGGTTCTTGGTAGAGGGGAGGTTTGGAGGGGAGACCCCTTCTTTCCGAAGAAGGGGTCTCCCCTCCAAGGTCTTCCCTTAAATCCCGTGTTTCCGACAGCAAGCGGCGACGATGGCCTGCATCT